>CALGGN010000158.1 GCA_937915915.1 uncultured Selenomonas sp.
ATGTCAGCATCATTATGCCGTTTAAGCCTATGTGAACCATCGGAGAAATTCTCTTACCACTTACAATTTTAGCAAAAGAAGCTCTTTTTGTATACATGCGAGTGCTCCACCCAGAAGGTGGAAGGACAAAAGAGCGTTCAGCCTAGGATTTGTGCTGGATGAGTGGTCTAAGCGTATACGGACATGAATAATTCAGGTTTGAAGCTGTTGATATAGGTAATATTGAACTATTTAAGCACATAGCGTACTATGGTGGTTATTGGGCGTGCCCGGCGTATTATCCGCTTGTAGCTCATAAACTCTTGCCTAAGTACGTTGACAGGATCTTGTATTTAGATGCTGGCGATGTATTCGTCCAAGGAGATTTCAGAGAATATTATTTTATGGATTTCTCCAATCATTTGCTCATTGCAACACCTGGAAGATATAAAATAGTCAACGATAAACTAGAAATTTACGATAGCGAAGACTTGTACGATTTATCGCTATGTGATGGTATTACACGAGGTGTCTTTAACTCTGGTTCCTATATCATGAATCTTGAACTGATGCGGCAAATAGATTTTTGTGAAGAAGACTATATAGCATTTGCTGAGATTTTGGCACAGTTAAAAAAAGATATAGCCATAAAGGAACATGAGTATGCATACTGGGGCGACCAGGGATTTCTATCTGCATTCTTTTTGGGGAAAATAAAATATTACGGATATCCTGATATAACGAATCTTTGGTATATGCCGTTTAACTTTTGTTTATGGTACTACGACAGAATGGATAAAGCTCCATGGTACACTCCGGTGATAGTTCATTTTGCAGGTGCACCGAAACCTTGGACAGTGAAATACCCATACGATGCGAGTTTAACGATCCCATACCATGCCACACAAAAAATTTCAGATTTACAAGTAGGTCAAAGGGAATATTATTATTTTTGGCACGAATATGCTATTAAATCCGAAATGATTCAGCGAACGCAATCAAGTCAAAAAATGTCACGGTTGTTATAAAGAGATTCCTCTTACATCTTTGCATCAAATCGCTTGCTCCATCACTAAGATGTAGGGAGAAATCCTTCTCATTTTTAGGGTTTGATCCAGCCGTATGCAAATTATAATTTTTGGAAAAAGGCGGAGGATTGTAGCTGCAGAAAGGCACATCAATGAAACATGCGTTTGCGTCGGAGAAACGAATTTTTGCTTTTGACTTGGATGGCACGATTACCGTGCAGGAAACGCTGCCGGTTCTGGCGCGTGAGCTGGATCTTTCGGACGAGATGGAACAGTTGACCCGGCTGACGTTGGAGGGGAAGATCGACTTTGAAGCATCCTTTCGGATGCGATATCGTCTTTTGCGGGAAATTCCCTTGCAGAAAATCCGGCAAATCATGGAAGAGGTTCCCATGGATGAAAGGATTGCGGGATTCATACGGAAGCATGCGGAAGAATGCGCCATCGTGACGGGGAATCTGGATGTATGGGTGCAGCCTCTCATAGGAAAGCTAGGCTGCATGTCATATTCCTCTACCAGTAGGCTAGATGCGAATGGGGAGCTTCAGTTGGAGGCCGTTCTTGATAAGGCAGAAACGATTCGTCGGATGAAAGTGCAGGGATATCATGTGATTGCCATCGGAGACAGTGTCAACGATATACCCATGTTTCGGGAAGCGGATGCGGCGATCGCCTACGGAGGTGTCCACCCCCTTGTCGATCGTGTGGTTGAGATATCGGATTATGCTGTGGAAAACGGGGAAGCTTTGTGCCGCTTGTTGGAAGGATTAGGAAACGGAGGAGAACACGCCAGAAATTTGGGCAGGCAAGATTCCTAAAGTTCCTTATTCCACGCCAGCAAAGATGTCTTTCAACGGAATATCCAGATCGTCATATAGGGACACTTTCAAGGATAGCTTCATCTTCTGCCGCTCCTTTTCCGGCATGGCATCCCATTCAATCTGGTTCAGCGCGTGGTACATTTCGTCCAGGTAAAAGCGGCTGTCCCTCAGCTTGTACACCTCGATGGACTGCGCTTTCGGATCGACGATCCAGTATTCCTTTACGCCGATGCTCTCATAGATGTCTTTCTTGGTGGTCTTGTCCATGGTTCCCGTAGAGGGGGAAAGGATTTCCACCACGAGGTCGGGGGCGCCGTGGATGCCGTCGTAGTGGATCTTGCTCTTGTCGCAGACGATCATGACATCGGGAATCAACAGGTCGTTGTTTTCAAAAAAAACGCCTGCTTCGGAAAACGCTTCGCAGCGTTTCCCGGACAAATAGTTTCGAAAGATGTGTTCGATATTTCCGCGGATCCGCACGTGGTTGATTCTGGCAGGTGCCATTTGGTACTCAACCCCATGGATAATCTCGGTTTTTTCATATTCTTCGCATTCTGCAAGCATATCGATACCCCTTTCTGCGTGTCAAATGAACTCCTTATCATTGTAACATCGACATTGCAGGAATTCAAATTGCAATCGTTGAAAACGAAATCGGAACGATCCATCGTATCAAAAAGTGGTTGGGAGGATATCGCATGTCAATGGAAACACATCGGATGCGGCTGGTCATTGCGGGGATTTCGGATGCGGCGGATCTGTGCCGTTGGAATCCGCAATATGAGGAACTCGTGGCGGTCACGGATCTTCGGGAGGAATATCAGAGGTTTGAGGTCGAGGTCACGGAGGGGGAGGACTGTCTTTTTTGCGGCAAGGTTGCCGCGCCTGAGGATTTGCCGGAGGATTCCTTCGACTACGTTGTGTTTCCGGATCTTGCGCTATACTATCATGGAGGGCAGGCACTGGTAGAAAAAGGATTTTTGGCGGGCCAGATTGTGACCTATGGGTATTATGCGAGATACCTGCGGGGCAGGAGTTTCTACGCTTTGAGGAACGAGTGGGAGCTGGCGGAGCATTGCGCAAAATCCGGCATGCGGCGCATCTTGGATTTTGATCTTTTTTTTCAGCGGGGGCAGATTTATACCAAGTCCGGCTTGCAGGAAAAGGGGGAAAATTTCTGCATCGAGGGAATTGCGGCAGATCGGTCGGACATCGGCCCGATGCTGCATAATCTGTATGACAGCATTTGGGAGCGTGCAAAAGACGTTCGGCTGCGTCACTATGACTTGGTGGTGTTTTCGGACGAACGTAGTGCGCAGGAATGCATGCAGCTTTGGCAGGAGGTCTTTGACCAGGCGGATGCATGGGCATTTTTCTTGCGGAAAGGTTCTGCGGCGTGGCGGGATTTTCCTGCGTTTCCGCTGGAAGAGCTGGCGCAAGTCGAGTGCGTTCCCTGCGTGAACGGGGCATGGCTGATGCTGAGAAAACGGGCTGATGCGGACTTTGCCTGCTATGTGGTTCAGCACAAGAAATGCAGACTGCCCGTCCTGCCGCAGGGATATCGGAGCATCCACGCAGGAAAGCAGGGAGCGGAATCGCTGGGCATACCGGGCGATGACACGGGAGAGGAAATATCGAGATGGAATCCCTTCCTGAATGAACTGACGGCAATGTACTGGATTTGGAAAAATACGAGGCATGCTTATGCGGGGATGGCGCATTATCACCGTTTTTTAGCTGTGCGAGTCTCCGAAGGGAAATCGGGAAACGGACTGCGTATGGCAGACGCCGCTGATGTACGGGAGTTGCTGGGAGCCTATGACATAATCGTGGGCGAGGAATGGGTCAAGGCATGGCCCAATGAGGCTTTGCTCATGCATGATGTGGGAGCGGACGCGGCTGCGTATGGCAGGAAACTGATTCTGGACGCCATGAAAGAATATCAGCCGGAATATGTGGAGGCATTTCATGCTATGTCCGCCGGACAGGGCTTTTTCCGCTGCAATATGTTCTTTGCCAGGAAATTCGTTTTTGACGCTTATTGCGAATGGCTCTTTTCCTTCTTGCTGCCTGCTGTGGAACACATGGACGCGGAAAAACTGCATGGGAAGGAAAGGCGTGTGCTGGGGTTTTGGGGCGAGCGCATGCTGACGGTGTGGCTGCTCCGGCAGAACCTTCGGATCAAGGAACTGCCGTTTTTAGAACTGCCGCATGAAGGATGAGGATTGTGGCAATGTCACGGCAAAGAAATTTGCTGTTCATGGCGTGAAGCTAATCGATACACTATAGGATGAGAGGAGCGGATGGAGATGCTGGCAGAACAAAGAGTGGAAGACGAGAAGAGAAAGTACGAAATCGTTGGCGGAACAGCCTATATGATGGGAAGGCAGAATGCAGACCATGCGAGCGTATCCAGGAATATCAGCGGTATCTTTTACACTTATTTGAAAGGGAAGCGCTGCAAGGTGTTTTCAGAATTCGATGTGATTTTGGATGAGGAAAATACCTTTATCCCGGATGTCATCATCAACTGCGATCCGAGCAAGGTCCATCAGGACGGCATTCATGGAGCGCCGGATCTGGTGGTGGAGATCCTGTCGCGCTCCACACTGAAGCGGGATAGGACGGTCAAGAAGGATGCCTACGAAAAGGCGGGGGTCAAGGAATACTGGATCGTTTCCCCCAATGACAAGACCATCGAGATCTACCGCCTGCAAGATGGGAAATTTTATCTGGACAAAGCGGTCGGCGTGGTGCCGGACTGGGAAATGCGGCGAATGACCGAACAGGAAAGGGCAGAGGTGGAGTTCTCCTTCAAGGTGTCGCTCTATGATGATTTTGTCGTGCAGGTCGAGGATGTGTTCGAGGGTGTGGAATGAGGGGACTTGAATGGAGAGCGCTGTATGAGGAGGCGTTGGCGCACTATCAGGCGGCGCGCTATGAAGAGGCGCTTTCGATGGTGCGGGAGCTGAGGGCTGCTGTGGCGCGATGGCCGCGCATGCTCCTGCTGGAGGCGTATCTCTATCGTGATACGAAACGCTACCTTGCGGAAATCCGCGTCCTATGGGAATGTCTTGCCCAGCTCGATTTGCGGCAGGCGGATGAACGGAAACAGGCGGCGACGGCATGGAGCCTGCTGGGCGATGCATGGCGGATTTTGGGGGACTCGCGGCGGGCAGTCGAGGCGTTCCTGCGCTCTGCGGACTTGGAGCCGGATCTTGGCAAAGCGCGGACAGAATGCTGCAATGCGCTGTTCTCCGCAAGCGGCATATGGGACATGGAGGCGGCGGAATACCGCTATCTCTACGATGTCTATCAGGGAAAATTTCGGGAGATCGTTCTCTATCCGGAGCGGCGCTATCATCATGAGCGGCTGCGGATCGGGTATCTTTCGGCGGATCTCTGCGAGCATCCAGTGGCAAGCCTGCTTTATCCTCTCCTGCAATATCATGACAGGTCGCGTTTCCGGGTATATTGCTACTCCGCCACTGCACACGAGGACCATGTGACGGCGCTCCTGCGTGAGAAGGCGGAAATCTGGCGTGATATCGCGGATGCTTCGGATGCTGAGGCGGCGGAAACCATCCGGCAGGATGAAATCGATATCCTGTTCGACCTCTCGGTGCACACGAAGGACTCGCGCCTGTCCCTGCTCGCCTATCGTCCCGCGGCGGTGCAGATTTCGGGCATCGGCGATGTGAACAGCACGGGCCTGCCCGCTGTGGACTATTTCCTGACGGATCGCTGCTGCATGGAGGAGCGTGCCATGCGGGACTTTTTCGTGGAGCGGCCGCTCTGCCTGCCCCATTGCCATTTCTGCTATGCACCGTTGAAGGAGATGCCGGAGCCTGCCGCCGCGCCGTGTTTGGAGCGCGGCTATGTCACCTTCGGCTCTTTCAACAACTTCGGCAAGATGACGGATGAGATGCTGGCCCTGTGGTGCAGGATTTTGCGAGCCGTACCGGAAAGCCGCCTGATTTTGAAGCATCAGCTTTTCGATTCGGAGGAAGGGCGGAGCTTTGTGCGGGAGAAGCTAGAGCGCATCGGTTTCCCGCTTTCGCGGGTGGAGCTTCGAGGATTCAGCAAGACGTATCTGCAGGAATACCGGGATCTCGATATCGCGCTGGATACCCATCCCTACACGGGGGACATCACGACGCTGGAAGCGCTCTATATGGGCGTGCCGGTCGTTTCGCTCTACGGCAGGCGGCATGGGACGAGGTTTGGCTACAGCTTCCTGCAGAACATCGGTCTGGGGGAACTGGCGGCGGATTCGCCGGATGCCTATGTGGAGGTTGCGGTCAGTCTCGCAAAGGACGAAACGCTGCTGGCGCTCCTGCATGAGAACCTGCGGAAGATGATGCAGGACTCTCCGCTGATGGACGGGAAGCAGTACACCAAGGACATGGAACGGCTGTATGAAGAAATCTGGCGGCACAAGGCGGAGGATAGATACTGATCGCTGTTAAGAGTTTACATCTTTACAGCAAGTTGAGTGTAAAATGGATGCTCCATCATCTTCTGGGCAGACACTATTTATAGAATGGGAAGTTGATTTGGATGGTAAACATAAATGATTTTTCAGCGTGCAATATCATGGTAGACGAATCGTGGAATTTTGGAAATGCAACAGAATGGTTGATGCACTCGATTCATTCTTACCCTGCTAAATTTCCTGCATTCATAGCATCAAAAGCATTTGAATATGCTGAAAGCGAAGGAATTTGTGTAAAAAAAGTTGCGGATGTATTTTGCGGATGTGGCACTGTTGCGCTTGAGTCCAAACTGCATGGAAAAGATTTTTGGGGATGTGACATCAACCCAGTGGCCGCTCTTATCGCAAATGTAAAAAGTGCTTCCTATAAAATTGACACATTGCAAAAATATTACGACATAATATATAAAGACATGATGGCGTATAATGCTCCTGATTTTTTGTATGAACAGGCAAATGAGCGCTTGCAATATTGGTTTGAACGTGAAAACTATTTAGCATTATATGAGATAAAACACGCGATTGAGTGTTCTGTTCCTAAAGGAAAATATAAAAACTTCTTTTTATGTGTATTTTCGTCTATTTTGAAATCTGCATCTAAGTGGTTGACGAAATCTATCAAGCCTCAAATCGATCCATACAAGAAAAGAGTGGATGTGAAAGATATATTTTCTTCACAGTTTCAAAAATTTCTTTGTGCTGTCAAAGAAATAGATGATATTGCTCATAATAGCGAAGTTCATATTCGGTGCAACAATTTTCTAAAAATAAAAAAGTTGCCTGTTGTTGATTTGATTTTAACTAGTCCCCCCTATGTGACATCTTATGAATATGCTGACCTTCATCAATTATCCTCTCTATGGTTGGATTTTGTGCAAGATTATCGTGCCTTGCGAAAGGGTTCTATTGGAAGTTCATATAACCATACATTGCCCTTGTCGGATGTTGAAAAATTAAATGAGACTGCCCGTAATATTATTTTGCAACTAAGACAAACCGATGTGCCAGCTTCAAAAATTCATTCTATTACCAGATATTTCCTTGATTTACAGCAGACTGCTGAGAAATGCAGCAGAATGTTGCATCCAGGCGGGATGGCATTTTTTGTAATAGGTGACACTGAATATAAAGGTGTCCCTGTGCAAAATTCTAAGCATCTCATTCAGTCATTGCTGGAAACTGGATTTTCTCATATTAAGATAGGTAAACGTAAAATTTCAAAAAAAATACTTACGCCGTATAGAGACCAGTTTGGGCGATTTTCTTCTAATGATACAGCTAAAAAAGTATATCATGAAGAATGGATAATAAGTGGAAGGATGTAAATAAATGTCTAGCACCATATTAACGATAGAGCCTTATGCTCGATTGATAACTATGCTTGGCGATCAATTGATAAAAAATGAAACAATTGCATTGATTGAATTGATAAAGAACTCTTATGATGCAGACGCTTCTTGGGTGAAGGTTAGTTTTATAGGCTTTGGGGAAGACTTTTCATTGAAATCATCGTCAAAAATTGTGATTGAAGATGATGGTTGCGGTATGGACGAGGAAATCTTGAAAAATCATTGGCTCAATCCTGCTACGCCGGATAAACTCGAAAGAAAACGGATGGACCCTAGGACCTCAAAGGGACGTATCTTACAAGGAGAAAAAGGAATTGGGAGATTTGCCATCTTCAAATTGGGCAAAAAGATAAGAATCATTTCACGACGGGAAATGCAGCAGGAAGGAAATATGTCCACGAAAGAAGAGCCTAACGAAAATATTCTAACCTATGATTTTTCAAAATATGATGAAGATTTTCTGTGTGAAAGTGGCGAAAAAAAACAAATTTTCTTAAAAAATCTACAGGTAAGATTAGATGTTCAGACACCAAGGGAGATTGTTGAGAAAGATATCCGATTTGGTTCTGTAAAAAAAAGACGGCCTCCACATGGAACAATCATAGAAATCAGTGATCTAAAATCGGAATGGTCAGATACTAAAATAAAAATAATTCAAAAGGAAATCGGGAAGTTGCAGCCAATCCTGAAAATTATTGCATCAGATAATAATCAAGACAATGAAATAATGACCGATTTCAGTGTGTGGATTTACAAAAATGATGTTTTGCATCCAATTCATGAAAAATATAAGGAAAAGCTCATTGATTGTTTAGAAAATAAGGCTGTTCTCAAAATTAAAAACGGTTTTTTTTTCGCAGAAAAAAGAGAATTTCAATTCGTACTTAATGGGGAACAGAAAAAACTCAGTTTTAAGGATCAAGATATTTATGGGCTGAAACAATTTCAAACTCACCTTGAGGAATGGAATTCTTATCCGATTGCTTGTGGCGACTTTCAGTATGAGTTTTATATTTTTGATCTCAATATTAGATCAAGCGATTCGTCTAGATATGCTTTGGATAATGACGAACGAAAAATTATCAAAGAACATAGAATATATCTTTATCGGGATGATATACGAGTTATGCCATATGGAGATCCTGATGATGACTGGCTTGAATTGGATATGGCTCGAGGAACGATAAGTGCAAGTGGATTTCTAAGCAATGATCAGGTCGTGGGTTGCGTATATATAACGCAACAACAAAACCCTGAATTGAAGGATAAAACAAATCGTGAAGGGCTCATAGAAGTGGGAAGAGCATCCTCTGATTTCAAACACGTCTTACAACTTTTTCTAAAGTATGTACGAGTCAAATTATACAAAGAGTATTTAAAAAACAAGAAAAAACATACACAAGACAAATATATGGAACAGGGGCGGTTTTTAAATCTGCTAAGCCAAACAAGAGAAAAATTTTCGTCTAATACGGAAGTTAATATGCTTATAGAAAGATTGAAAAACAATTATCTACAAGAACAAGAGGTTTTCAAAGAAAGATTGGAAAGAACAGAAAACCTAGCTGCGGTTGGACTTTCAGTAGAAACAGCATCTCATGATGTTATCTTGTTGATACGGAAAGTCATAGACCAGATAAATGGTCTTATGGAAGAATTGAAATTTGGCATGACTATTGATGGAAAAAGTTTATTTTCCAGATTGCGATCTATACGTGACTATGTCGTTATGATTGAGACACAGCTACAGGACATACGGATGTTGTTTCCTTCTGCAAAAAAACGGACGAAACAGATCCATGTCCAGGATATTGTTGAGAAAGTATATCGCTTATACAAACATGCGCTTGATAAATATGACATAACATTTCATTTGGCGACCTTGGGGAAACCACTAATTGTGAGAGCTACTGACGCTGTTTTATTGCAGGTCTGTGTTAATTTGTTTGATAATGCGCTTTATTGGCTGAAAGCAGATCCCCATCCACATGAGAAGCGAATTGAAGTCCTAATTGATGGAAACTCGAAAAGTATGTTGTTTTCCGACAATGGGCCAGGTGTTCTCGAACAAGATCAACCATACATATTCGATGCTTTTTATTCAGGAAAGGGTGAGGATGGAAAAGGGTTAGGGCTATACATTGCAAGACAATTGTTAGAACGTTACGATTATCAGATAGCATTGAAGAGATTTTCCAGAGAGGAACAGTTGAAAGGGGCAAGTTTCATCATAAATTTCGCCAGGGAGGATCTACGCGATGAAGAATGAAAAAGTAGAAGAACTTTTAAAAGGTATTGTTGTTGTTATAGACGATGAGGTTCATGATGCTAATGCCAATATCCATACAATCATCGAAAATTTAAAGAAAAAGAACACCCCCGTCCTTTCTTACGATAGAATTCCAGAAGAAGATATCATTGAGTCACTTTACAATGCTTCCTTCATAATACTAGATTGGAAATTCGAATCATCAGATAGCTCATTTGCTAAAAATGCTCTGCCTATGGGGTTCGGTGCATCTTTACGGGAAGAAGCGCAAGAAGAAGTAATTGGTTTTATAAAAAGACTTCTTGGAACGGTGTTGGTTCCGATTTTTATTTTTACGAATGAAAACATTGAAGAAATTTACAATACACTAAAAGAAAACGGTATTCGGCATGAAGAAACAGATCGGATTTTTATCGAAGATAAGAGGAATTTACTAAATCTTGATTCTTTGTATCATCAAATCGGCACATGGATGGAGAATCATCCATCAGCATACGTGTTAAAGGAATGGGATAAAACATTTATTCGTTCAAAAAATGAAATATTTCTAAAAATGTATTCTCTTTCGCCATATTGGGTGGGTACTATATGGGACGTGATAAAAGAAGATGCTTCAGGAGAAAATTTAAATTGCCATAGAGAATTTGAGGAGTTTCTTACAAGAAGTATTACAAACAGAATGGATGATATTGAGTTTGACACTGATTGTCTGCAAAAGAAAAATCAGACACAGGATACAGATCATGAAATCAGACAGATTTTTGAAACGGAAAGATATATTGAATATGGGGATTCGCAAGATAATATTCCACCGCATACGGGGGATTTATTTCTGCAGGAAAAGAAATATTATCTCAACATTAGGGCAGAATGCAGTCTTGCGAGAAAGGATGACCCTGAGTTATATTGCCTAGAGGGTAAGCAATTCCCATCAAAGGAAATAACCTCCGATATTCCCGTATTACAGCCGGGAGAAAGGATGAACCTTGGTTCGAAGTGTTATGAGGGTATAGAGAAGATTAATGCAGCCATAAAGAAATGGGCAGGCAAAAGACAATTTCATCATGGTACGATTATAGAACAGGCACCAGAAGTGATTATTCCTTACATAGCAGGAGAAAAAATGATACGTTTTAAGCTGGATTTAAAAATCAAACAGTTTTCTGAGCTGAAAGAGCATCGAATTGGCAGGCTGCTTCCTCCTTATATCACTAGAGTGCAACAACGTTGTGCTAGCTATATTGTCCGAACGGGAGTTTTCCCTGTATCATCAGATTTGTTTCGAGGGTAGAAGGGTGACCAGTTCGGAGTCTTATGAGTATGAGGTGGAGTTCAATCCAAAATTTGCACGAACAATATGTGAATCGTTATCAGCGAGCGGAACAATAGGAACAAATGGGGGCGGTGGGATGCTGAGGATTTCCGCGTGTGTGATTACGAAGGACGAGGAACGGAATCTGGGGCGCTGGCTGGAATCCATGCGTGGGCTGGCGGACGAGATGATCGTGGTGGACACGGGCTCCGCGGATGGCACGGTCGCGCTGGCAAGGAGCGCGGGAGCAAGCGTGTTCTCCTTTGCATGGCAGGATGATTTTGCCGCCGCAAAGAACTACGCGCTGGAGCAGGCGGGTGGCGACTGGATTCTCTTTCTGGATGCGGACGAGTTCTTTGCCGATGATGCCAAACGGGAACTGCGGCAGTTTTTGGAGAGCATACATCCGCAGCGGGAGATTTATGGGCTGCTCAGTCCGCTCTACAATATCGATGTGGACGAGGGGAACCGCATCCTCTCCCGCATGGAGCAGCTTCGGATTTTCCGTGGGGAAAGGGAGCTGCGCTATACGGGGCGGGTGCATGAGGATTTGGTGCATCCCGTCGGGCGGCGCAGCCTGCGGACGGAATTCGCGATCTATCATACGGGGTATTCCACGCATATTGTGAAGCAAAAGGCAGAGCGCAATCTGGCGATCCTGCAAAATGAGATGAAGCAGGGGCGGAGCGAGACGGCGCTTGCGGCTTATTTGGCGGACTGCTGCGCCACCTTGGAACAGCATGAGCAGACCATCCGCTATGCGCGCATGGCGCTGGGGGCGACGGACGGCGTGCCGGGGCAGCATGTGAAGCTCTATCGGAGAATCTATGATGCCATGTTCCACCTGAAACGCCCGGACGGGGAACGGGAGCGGCTCTTGGACGAGGCGTTGGCGGAGTTTCCGGAGTACCCCGATTTCCTGTGCCAAAAAGGGTTTCAGGCATATTACGCGGGGGAGTACGCGAAGGCAGAGGACTATCTCCTGCGTACCCTTGGGGCGATGGAACAGCCCGCCTATCAGCAGGATGCGCGGGAGGAATCCGCGATGGAGTATGCCATGCCGCGTGTCTGCGTCCTGTTGGGCGAGCTGGCGGCGCGGAAGGGCGATGCGGAGACGGCGCTTGCCTACGCGGAGCAGGCGTTGGCGCTCCATTGCTATGAAGAGGACGCGGTGCTGCTGCTTTGCCGTACGCAGAGGGAGCCGCTGGCGCAGATCGCGGAGCTGGGAAAATATTTCTCTCCGGAGCGTGAAGCGGATCGGACGTTCCTGCGAAAAGCGCTGGACAAGCTGCCGCTGAACGAGACCTATCTCTATTTCGTGCGTCCGGAGCCGGGGAGCTACGCCTCCCTGATGGCGGCAGGGGAGTACGAGGCGGCGGCGCGGCGTGCGCTGGCAATCCTTCGTGCGGCAGAGAAGCAGGATGCGGAGCGATGCCTCCTTTGGAAGGAAAAATTTCAGGCAGCGCTTGCCCGGCTGGACGATGGGGCAAGGGAGGGAATTTTGCGAGAAGTTTTATGAGGAAAGTCGCACGCAAGTGCGATTCTTCTGGAGCCCGTCACGGGCGGCTTTTTGTTTGATTTGCCGACGCATTGACTTTCGTGATATACTGTTTCCGCTGCCGATACCTCATGCCGCTCCACGTGGCAAGGAGGGAGGTGATATGCGTGGACGTTCTTATTGCTTTTGTTGTAGGCGTTGTTGCTGGCGTGGTCGCCAACTTCACCTATGACTGGATGCGTTCCAGTGGCAGCGAATAACCCTTGTCCTCTCATCGACCTCACTAATCGATGAAGGCGAAACGAAAGCCCCGGCGGGTCACTACTCCTGCCGGGGCTTTTCGTCGGTGATATCGCGTGGATATCGTTCCTATCGCTTTGCACCCTTATTATAGCAGGATTTCATGATAGATTCAAGAGTTTGAAATTTTTATGGAGGAAATTTTGGAAAAAGCGCTTAAGAAAACCTGCTTTTTCTTCGATACATAGATTAGAACGTGGTGTCAGGGAATACGTGTGCCATGGAGGGCGGCTGAGGGAGCGCAGGAAGCGCCCCCGGAAGGCGGATGCGTGAAGATGCCATGATGCAGGGAGTTAGCAGGGGGCTTGGAAGATGCGCCAGTGGGGCGCTCTTTGGAGTCTCTATTACCAGGGAGAGGATGAGTCGATATGTCAATGGTGGTGAAGAACAATATTCCCGCAGTGTATGGGCTGGGAACATTGAACCGGAACTCTACCGCCTTGTCGAAGAGCCTGGAGAAGGTATCGACAGGCATGAAAATCAACAGTGCGGCGGACGACAACTCCGCATGGTCCATCTCGGAGCGCATGAGGGTGCGGATACGGGGGCTTGACCAGGCGGACCAGAATACCCAGAACGGGCGAAGTCTGCTCAAGGTCGCGGAGGGCGCGGTGCAGTCCACGGTGGATATCCTGAAGACGCTGAAGGAAAAGGCCATCAACGCGGCAAACGATACGAACACGGACGCAGATCGCCAGACTATCCAAAAGGAGCTGAACCAGTCCATCGACCAGATCGACGACAATGCCAATGTGACCTACAATGGAAAATATCTGGTGGATGGCTCCAAGACCACGGCGGGCAGCGCGACCTATACATCTATGACGAATCAGAGTCTTTCCGAGGATACGGTGGCAGTCACGAGGCTCGTGGATTTGAAAAGTCGTGCCGGGGATTCTCTGCACATCTTGACCACAGACAAACTGAGCATCTCTTTCGTGCGGGGAGGAAAGACCTACGCCACGACGATGAATGTGACGTCGGATATGAAGCTCACGGATTTGGCAAAGTATGCGAATCTAGCGTTTGCTAAAGGACAGGGGGGCAGTGTCTATAGTACGGTGACGGGAGCGTATACGCAGTACGATAGCGATGTAAATACTGCGGAAGGTAACTATCAGTCTGCCCTGCAGAGCATGAATAATGTGATAGCGGCTGCCAATGGCAATGCAGCTATTATTGCGACGGCCATGCAGCAGATTGCTCAAGCTGCTGATACATTAGCAGGCGATTTAGAAGCGGCCGCGAATACCTTAAATACAAGCATTGAAAACGTTGCCGCCTTTAGCGGCATGGTAACATCTACGTCTATGATCGGCACAGGTGCCAACGGCTTGGATGTCTATACCGTTGACGGCACCAACGGTATTACGTTCAAGGCTATGGGGAGCGGCATTTCCAATCAGATTGCTGGCTTTGCCTTGAGCGTCACGGATTCGGAGGGACAGGTCAAGAAGACCGTCAATGCGGCATTGGATGCCTTTTCGGAGTCGCTTCGCGCGGTGAACCAATCCGAGGATGATGCCCTGACGCTCCATGTGGGAGCGGATCCCGGCGTTGCCATCAAGCTAGGTCTCACGGATATGCGGTCGGAGGCATTGGGGCTGAAGGGAGCGGATGGCACGAAGCTGGACATCTCCACCCAGGAGCGGGCCAATGCCGCCATCAGCGTGCTGGACAACGCCATCCAAAAGGCGCTGAACCAGCAAGCGGACATCGGCAACATCGCCAGCCGTCTGGAATACACCTCTGCCAACCTGCGCGTCGCCAGCGACAACGTCCAGGCCTCCGAGTCCACCATCCGCGACGCGGACATGGCGAAGGAAATGACCGCCTACACCAAGAACAACGTCCTCCTCTCCGCCTCCCAGTCCATGCTCTCCCAAGCAAACCAGAACAGCATGAATGTCATGACGCTCTTGCAGTAAGGCTGCAATCTCGCAACAAGGCAAAACAAAGCACAACAAAACCAAGCCGCCCATCACGGACGGCTTGGTTTTTTCTGCATATCGAACTATCTATTTATACTCTCCTATCTCAATGCTATCGCTATGGCTATCGTCATTGCTCCAATGCCGATGATCATAGCAAGGACAAGGTTCTGTGTTTGCTTATTGTTCGCATCGATCCGTTCTGTCAGACGTGCTTCCATGCCCCGCAGCTCACTCATATCGCTGGCAAGTCGCTCGACGTACTTCTCAGCCCAATTCACATGCTTTCGCATGTGCGTTCCACCAGCCATTTTGCTCACTCCTTTGGGTGTAGGGCAAAGAAACCTGCTCTTCCCCCACGCTAACAGGTTCTTATTCCCCTATCTCAATGCTATCGCTATGGCGATCGTCATTGCCCCAATGCCGATGATCGTAGCAAGGACAAGGTTCTGTACCTGCTTATTGTTCGCTTCGATTCGTTCTGTCAGACGTGTCTCCATGCCGCGCAACTCTCTCATATCCTGCTTGATGCTGTCCATGTCGCTGGCAAGTCTCTCGACGTACTTCTCAGCCCAATTCACATGCTCTTGAATATGTACTCCGCCTGCCATTGTTGCTCACTCCTTTGGGTGCAAAGAATCTGCTTTTATGCTTTTCTCCTGAAGTTCACGAATGGACTTGAGTTCCTTCAACACCAATTCCTGAAATTCGTTAGTATCCATTCTGTATTCCTCCGTGTCAAATCTTCTTATGAATATTATATCATGAATTTGGAGAAATGGAAGAGAAATATTAGTACAAATATACATTTGTATATAATAAGGAGACAATGTCCACGTTTCATCGTTGAAGGAACGGGAATTTTCTGATAGAATAGTACTGGCGGCTGACGGTCAGTCCCCTGTTGAGGGTGATACTCATGACGCAATATGAAAAGCTGTCCCTTGGGACGGCAATTCTTACGCTGATTGTAAGTATGATAGACCTTTTCAAATAGAAAAAGCCTTCTGTCTGCCAGAAAGCTCTCCCTACGATTCATAGTAGTGCGGGGGCTGACGGTGGAAACGTCAGCCGTCCCTTTTATGTAATTTATTATAACACGTTTCAGTGTGTGTTTCAAGTGCTGTATCCGGCGTGTTTGCGGGATGTTTTGGGGGACTGGATTTGGAGCAGGAATTCATTTGTATTCAGCCGGAGTATGTGAAGCATTTCCAATGTGATGGGACGAAGTGCGACTCGAAATGCTGTCAAGGGTGGCAGATCGACATTGACCGCGGAACCTATGCGAAGTATGCGGCTTTGGAGGATGCGGGCTTTCGGAAGGAGATCCTGTCAAAGCTGCGCTGGAATGAGGGGACAAAGAGCTATCGCATGGAGATGTGCGGCGTGGCATGTCCCATGCTGCGAGAGGATCGGCTCTGCGGTATCCAGCGGCGCATGGGGGAGGAATATCTCTCGGATACTTGCGCGGAGTTCCCCCGCAGGAGCTATCTCTTCGAGGGCATCGTGCAGAGGGCCTTGAGCCTGACCTGTCCCGTGGCTTCCCGGCTGGCGCTTTTGGACGAGAAGCCGATGGCGTTGGAGCAGATCACGCTGCGGACGAGCAGGAGCAAGACCTTCTTCCGGCGGACGGTGGAGGAGATGCCGGCAAGAGAGTTCCTGTTCGACCTCCAGATCGGCGGCATCGCGATTTTGCAGGATCGCAGGTTTTCACTGAATGAACGGCTGCTTTCCCTGGGATTTTTTTTGCAGCAGGCGGATGCCTGTCTGGCAGCGGGCAGGGGAAAGGAACTGGCCGCGCTGCCGGAGGCATTCGTGTCAGGGGACGTTTCCGCAAAGATGGCAGCATGGAAGCAGCAGGTGCAATTTCATCCAAAGGAATATCTTCGCATGATGTTCGCTTTGCTGGATGCGCTCTTTGAGCCTGCCATCGTGTACTTCTCGGAGAAGCAGCGGAATTTCGCGCAATATATCCCGCAGGCATTCCGCATGACGAACAATCGCCCCAAGCCATTTTCGGAGCTGCTGGCGCTTTACGGAAAACATCGGAAGCAGTATGAGCGCCTCATCGTCAAGCCCTATGGACATGTGCTGGAAAACTACTTGGTGCATGTTTTCTTCAATAACTTCTACCCCTGCCGCGTGCAGGGCAGTCTGCTGCACAATTATTTCCTGTTCCTCACGCTCTACAAGTTCTTCGAGTTCGACTTGATCTGCATGACGGGTGTGATGGGAGAGAAAGTCACCCTTGATGATATGCTGGAGCTTGTCGAGCGCATGTCGAACCGCACGGACCATGCCTCCATCTACCAGGAGATCGTGCTGGGATATCTGAAGGAGCCGGAGCAAAATCCGCCGGATCTCATGGGGCGGCTGCTGGATGTATGAGAGGATAAAACGAGGATTTGCAACGACAGGAAAAGTATGCGATAATGGGGCGCAGGAAAAGTTGGGCGAAAGCCGAACCGAGAAAATGCAAGGATTGCTGCAGTGTAACATTGGCACTGTACGCGATGGGAGGAATTTTTGTGAGTGAGAAGAAACCCTTTTATATTACGACGCCGATTTATTATCCGAGCGCGAAGCTGCACATCGGGCATGCGTACTGCACGACGATTGCGGATGCGATTGCGCGGTTCAAGCGTCTGGCGGGCTATGATGTGTTTTTCCTGACAGGCTCGGACGAGCATGGGCAGAAAATCCAGCGCACGGCGGAGGAGCAGGGGGTATCGCCGCTGGAGTATGTGGACGGCATCGTGGCGGAGTTCCAGAAGCTTTGGGTGAGGCTCGGCATTTCCAACGATGATTTCATCCGCACGAGCGAGACGCGCCATCATCGTGTGGTGCAGGAGATTTTCCGCCGTATTTACGAGAAGGGGGATATTTACAAGGGCTCCTATACGGGGCTCTACTGCACGCCATGCGAGAGCTACTGGACGGAGCATCAGCTGGACGAGAACGGCTGCTGCCCGGACTGCCACCGGCCGGTGGAACAGGTGTCGGAGGAGGCATATTTCTTCAAGATGTCGAAATATGCGGATCGCGTGCTGCAATATATCGAGGAAAATCCGGAGTTCATCCAGCCGGTCTCCCGCCGCAATGAGATGATCAATTTCATCAAGCAGGGACTGGAGGATCTCTGCATCTCCCGCACGTCCTTCGATTGGGGGATTCCCGTGCCGATGGACGAGAAGCACGTGATCTATGTATGGTTCGATGCGCTGACGAATTACCTGACGCCCATCGGCTTTTTGGACGATGCGGAAAAGTTCGGGAAGTACTGGCCCGCAGACCTGCATCTGGTGGGCAAGGAGATCGTGCGGTTCCACTCGATCATCTGGCCCTGCATCCTCATGGCCCTCGACCTGCCGCTGCCGAAGATGGTCTATGGGCACGGGTGGCTCGTGGTGGATGGCGACAAGATGTCGAAGTCCAAGGGGAATGTGGTGGACCCTTTGTTGCTTATTGACGAGTTCAGCGCAGATGCGATCCGCTATTTCCTGCTGAGGGAAATCAATCTGGGGCAGGATGGCAATTTCTCCCGCGATGCGCTGATTACGCGCATCAATGCGGATTTGGCGAATGATCTCGGGAATCTTTTGCACCGAACCCTCAATATGATCGGAAAGTTTCAGAATGGCATCGTGCTGGCCCCGGAGGGTGAGAGCGAGATTGACGCCTCCCTCAAGGCGGACGCGATGGTGACCGTGAGGGCTTTCCATGAGGGCATGGAGCAGATGAAGCTCAGCGAGAGCATCAAGAGGGTATGGGCTTTCGTCAGCCGTGCGAACAAGTACATTGACGAGACGGCGCCTTGGGCGCTTGCGAAGGATCCGGAGAAGAAGCAGGTGCTTGCCAATACCATGTATCACCTTGCGGAGTCCCTGCGCATCATCAGCGTGCTCATTTCGCCTTATATGCCCTTCACGGCAAAGCGTATCTGGGAGCAGTTGGCACTGCCGCAGCCCTTTGATGAGGTGCAGCTCTCGGACATCGAGACATGGGGCGGCATCGCGGGCGGCCATCGGGTCGGTGCGCCCGAACAGCTTTTCCCGCGCATTGAGATGGAGAAAGAGGCGCAGCCTGCAAAGCCGCAGCAGACACAAAAGCAGGGAAAGCAGCAGAAAAAGGCGGAGAAGCGGGAGGAACCGGCAGCGGAGATCAGTATGGAGGATTTTTCCAAGATCCACCTGCGTGTGGTGAAAGTCCTGGCGGCGGAAAAAGTGCCGGAGACGGACAAGCTCTTGAAGCTGACGGTGGATTTGGGCAATGAGAAGCGGGAAATCGTGTCCGGCATCGCAAAGCACTATGAGCCTGCGGATTTGATCGACAAGAATGTGGTCATGGTCATCAACCTGAAACCTGCGAAGATCCGCGGTATCGTCTCCCATGGCATGGTGCTGGCGGCATCGGCGGGCGACGATCTGAAGGTGCTTTCCGTGGATATGCCCATCGGGGCAACGGTGCGATGATGGAACTCGTGGATACGCATACCCACCTGAACGATGCAAAGTTCGATGAGGATCGTGCGGAGGCGGTGGCGCGCGCCAAGGCTGCGGGTGTCGCCCGCATGATCAATTTCGGGGATACGATGGAGTCCTCTGCGGCGGTCGTGAGGCTTGCGGAGGAATATGAAGGGCTGTTTGCGGGCGTCGGCATCCATCCCGAAGGGGCCTATGAGATGACGGCGGAGGATGACGCAAGGCTTGCGGCATGGGCGGCAAAGCCGCAGGTCGTGGCCATCGGGGAGATCGGTCTGGACTACTACTGGGAAAAGGATGCGGAGAAGCGGCTTTTGCAGCAGCGCGTGTTCGTCCGCCAGCTGGATCTTGCGCGGCAGCTGCATCTTCCCGTTTGCATCCACGATCGCGAGGCGCACGGGGACACACTTGCCATCCTGAAAAAGGAAGCGCGGGGCATGACCGGCGTGCTGCACTGCTTTTCCGGGAGCTGGGAAATGGCGCAGGAAGTTCTGCGCATGGGCTGGTATTTCGGCGTGGACGGGCCGCTGACCTACAAGAATGCGGCGAAACTGCCAGAAATCGTGCAGAAGATTCCAACAGACCGTCTTCTGCTGGAAACGGATGCCCCCTACCTCGCGCCTGTTCCGACGCGCGGGAAGCGCAACGAGCCGGCCTATGTCGTCCACGTGGTGGAAAAGGTGGCAGAGCTCCGAAATGTCCCCTTGGAGGAAATTGCTGCCGCGACAACCCGGAATGCAATGCGACTGTATCGCATCAAATAAGAAGAATAAATTGTTGGTTTTTTGTGAAAGTGGTGAGTGAGTTCAAAAAAGAACGGCTCATCACTTAATTTTTCCCATTTTTCCATAAGATTTTCAGATAAAAGTGGGAGAATAGCGTCATGCAAAGCACAGAAACAGGATGTTCTGTGTTTTTGTATAAGCAGATGAACGATAAAGGGGGTATTCAATGAGTTTCAAGAAACTGAGATTATTCAACCGAAAGGAAAAGAAAGCGATGCTTTGCCTCATGCTTGGCTCTATGATGGCACTGACCACCGGCTTTACACCGAACAATCTTCAGAATGTACGCATCCTTGTGGATGGACAGACGATTGAAACGCACACAACTACTACGAACCCTGAGGGTATTCTGGACCGTGCAGGGATTCAGCTGCATGAAAAAGACGAGTATTATGCGAAGAAAACAGGAAATGGAACAGAGATCATCGTACAGAGGGCTGTGCCGGCCATCATCGAGTACAATGGCACAAAGGAACAGGTTTTGACAAGCAGAGCGACGGTAGGCGAGGCGCTGAGCGACCTTGGCTATAACGTGAACGACTATCAGGTCGTTCCGGGGTTGGATACGAAAGTTCAGGAAAATATCAATATAAAGCTCGAAGACAGCGCAGCTGTCAAGGCGGCTGCGGCCGCAAGGAAGGCGGAGGAGGAGCGTCTCCGCAACCAGATCATCGAGACCTCCAGAGGCGCGGTGCGCTACGCGCAGGCCATGACCATGGAGGCCAGCGCTTACCTGCCGACAGATGGCGGCGGAAGCGGGATCACGGCATCCGGCATGCGTGCACAGCGCGGTGTCGTGGCAGTCGACCCGCGGGTGATTCCCCTTGGGACGCGCCTGTACATTCCGGGCTATGGCGATGCCATTGCAGCGGACACGGGCGGAGCCATCAACGGTCATATGATCGACCTCTGCATGGAAAGCTACGGCGAGGCCATGCAGTTCGGACGCCGTCACGTTACGGTGTATGTGCTTCAGTAAACAAATTGGCAGCTATTGCATTTTTTGCAATGGCTGTCTTTTTTACGCCAAAGGGGAACCGGGTGAAATTCAAGAGAAGGGTGCAGGATTTTAGCGAGTAATGAAGAATAAGAATAAGGGAGTATTAATTTTCGGATCAGGAATTTCATAAAAGAACAGTTCTTAAGTCCTAAAAGGGGAGAAGGGCATGGAACGGAGCAGGGCGATTGTTTTGACGAAATCATTGCTGCGGGAATACTATGAGTACGGCAGCATCAGAAATATCATGGATATCCTGGATGAAGATGCCATTGCCTTTGGAATCCGTTCGGATGACTACCATGTAGGGCCGAAGGCGGTTCGCGAACTGCTGGAGAAAGAGCATCTTCTGGTAGCGCCGTGCACGATCACGAAGATGGGGTGCACTGAGAAAACGTCGGATGACGGCGGCTGCACGGTTTATGTGAACCTGATTTTCCGCCGGAAGGACCGTCTGGCGAACATGCACCGCGTGCGCGTGATGTACCGCCGGAGCGGTGAGGGCGTGTATTCCATTCGCGGGCTGCATTTCGTGCGTGATGTACGGCACGAGGCCACCTATCGGCTCATCAGCACCCGCATCATGAATGAGGGCGCTGAGAGCACGGCGGAGGATATCATGGACATGGTGTCCTCCTATGTGAACTGTGCCTATGTGGTGTATCGCTCGGACGAGATGCACAGCATGAGCTATTACAGCGATGAGCTGTGGCGCATGATGGGCTATGCCGATGCGCAGGAATTCGAGGCGGCCTGCCCGAACGGGTACATGGATGCCATTTTGGAGAAGGAGCGGGAGGAGATACGGGAGTCCCTCAGGAAGCAGCTGCTGAAAAAAGAGGACTATCAGATCGAGTATCATCTGGTCCAGAAGTCGGGAAAACTGCTCAGCATCATGGAATGCGGGCGCTATGTGCTGGACAAGCAGGCCGGCATCGGGACGCTCAATGGCATTGTCACGGATGTCACGCCGCTCAAGCAGTCCCATGATACTTACCTGTTCACGCTCCGCCATGACGCATTGACGGGGATTTTCAACAAAAACGCTTTTTTCGCGGAAACAGAGGAAATCCTCACAAGGAATCCGGACACAGGATTCGAGATCATGTGCATGGATATCGCTCGCTTCAAGATCATCAACGATCTTTTCGGGGAGGAGACGGGAGATCGGCTTCTGACCTATGTGGCACGCTTCCTGAAAAACATGAAGATGGAGAATTGCACCTATGGACGGCTGCACTCGGACAATTTCGTGATTTGCTATCCGTCGGGGACGGATAACCGCAATCGCTTGGTCCATTCCCTGCAGATGCTTGCCTCCAGTTTCGCGCTGGACTACCGCGTGGATTTCTACTTCGGCGTCTATGTGGTGGCGGATCGCAGCCTGTCGGTGAGCGCGATGTGCGACCGTGCCAGCATGGCGCTGGCCAAGAGCAACAATAACGGGTTCGTGACCTGCACGGTGTTCGATGAGAAGATGCGCGACGGTATCGTGAATGAGCAGGTCATCGTGAACAATATGGCGGATTCCTTGGAGAACGGGGACTTTCTGCTCTATCTGCAGCCGAAGTACGAACTCATGGCGGAGAAAATCGTGGGCGCGGAGGCGTTGGTGCGCTGGATCCATCCGAAGCTGGGAAATATCCCGCCGGATCGGTTCATTCCCATCTTTGAGCACACGGGATTCATCTACCGCATGGACAAGTACATCTGGGAAAAGGCTTGCCAGCTCCTGCGGCAGGATTTGGACCGCGGCACGCCTGTCATGCCGATTTCCGTCAATGTTTCGCGTGTGGATCTCTACAGCCCGACCATCATACAGGATTTCACGGATCTTCTGGAACGCTATCGGCTGCCGCCGCGTTTACTGGAGCTGGAGCTGACGGAGAGCGCCTATGTGGAGAATCCGAAGCATATCATTGAAATCACGAAACAGTTGCAGAAGCTGGGATTCCCGATTCTCATGGATGATTTCGGCAGCGGCTATTCTTCGCTCAATATGCTCAAGGACATGCCAGTGGACATCCTGAAAATCGACTTGAAATTCCTGAGCTACGACGAAGGGGAAGACAACGGGCGCGCCGGAAATATCCTGAACTCCATCGTGCGGATGGCGAAATGGCTGCATATCCCGGTGATTGCAGAGGGCGTGGAGACGCGGCAGCAGGTGGACTTCCTGCGCACGATCGGCTGCGAGTGCGTGCAGGGGTACTATTACTCGAAGCCTGTGCCTGTGGATGTCTATGAGAAGCTCATCGAAAAGAACAGCTTCGACAAGGTGCCGGAGGTGCATCTGGGATACAGTGATACCGTGGATATGATGAGCCTCAGCGCCCAGCTTACAGTGCTTTTCAACAGCACGTCGGAGGGCATCGGGCTGTATGAGATCATGGGCGACCATTTGGAGCTGTTGCGCGCGAATGATGGCTATTTCAACTTGTTCGGGGATGACAGGGATACGGTCTACGATGCGAACCGGTCAGTGATCAATGATGTGCACCCGAAGGATCGGGATACGCTTTGGGCGGCCATCGAGAAGTCGGAGAAAACCAAAAAGCCTGCGGAGTGTGTGGTCCGCCGCTACTGCGTGGATGGGCGGATGCTCTGGCTGAGGGTGCGCGCCAGCATCATTTTCGTGGAGCAGATGCGGAAGCTGCTGTATCTCGTGATGGAGGAAGCTACGACGGCCGAGCAGGACCGCATGCAGATCAAGACGATGTCGGACAGCATGACGGGAGGCTTCGGCATCTATGAGCTGAAGGGCGAGGATATCTATTGCCATTTCCTGAGCAAATGGCTCACGGATATTAACGGGCAGCAGCTGGTGGACGCAGATGGCCGCATTGATAAGGAGTACCTGAAAACGGCTGTCCCGGCAAGTGTCTGCGGGAATATACGGAGAGCCATCAAGGAGGCTGGCCGCACCGGGCGGCTGGTCACCATGGAGTATCCGTTCAAGACGGCAGACCAGCGGAATATCTGGCTCAAGGCCACCTTCTGCAGCATCGGGAAGGACGGGGATAGTCATCTCTGCTATGCGTTCATCCACGAAATCACGCAGTAGGCATTAGACATAGTCGAACAAAAGAACCGGAGAGGGGCGTCGCATCCCTTTCCGGTTCTTTGCTATGAAATCTTAGCGAATACAAGCCAAAGGCGCAGTATGAGCTTAGATTTCGTGTAAGGGCGTAGGGCGAAACACCGTTTCGCACGAAGTTCTTTGTCAGTTCTTCTTGAGGTAGAGCTGTGCGGGATCGTCCTTTGCGCGCTGGATCAGGAGCTTCAAACGCTCGATGTTCTTTTTGTGGCGCTCGATCGCAAAACCGATGCGGATATGCTCTTCCTCTGTGAATTCAGGCTTTTGCTGCGCTTCCTCGATGCGCTTGAGCCGCGCCTCGACCTCGCGGAGCTCGTCTGTTATGAGTTTCTTGTCCTGCAGTGCAAAGCCGTAGACAGCAAGGAGCTGGTCCTTCACATAGGCGGCATAGCCCGGCTCGCTGGAATCCTGCTCCAGTTGGCGAGCCAGATGATAGATGATGTCGAACGGGTTTTCCGCACGATGGATCATGTCAAGAAGATCCATCTTCATGATCTGCTGCTCTCCATGCGGCTTCGTGATATCGACGGTTTCAGGTGAAGTCTGTTCTTCCGGCATGATAGAAATGCCCTCCTTCGTTGCTAATGGATATGTCTGAATGTCTGAAAACAGTATAGCAGAAATGGAAGCATTTAGGTGTACCATTTTAAGGAAACACTGATTAATTCCCTTTTGCCCTTGCCGAGTCTTTTCCTGTCATGCTGCGTCAGATGCCGTTCGACGTAGCTCTGCTACGACTTCACGGCATCTTTCTTGCCTGACAGAAAAATCCTTCGACAATGACAAAAGCTCATTTAATCAGTGTTTCCTTAAGTTGCTGCAAAAAATCTGGCATTCCGTCATCGAAACGGGACAGAAGGGCAAGAAAAAAAGGAAAACCTTTGAAATTCCTTGCTTGTTTTGATATGCAATTTTTGATTTCGTGGCAAACTCGGGGGATTGCGATCTGAAGATTCAGATTATTGTTTTGCACTGTGCGTTATGGTACAATGTTTCTGGCAGATTCAGCCAATTGAGTTTCGTGTTCTGCCGGTGGTTTCTTCCGGAGAGCAAGTGTCAGGAGGTGCGGCATGGAGATTCAGAAACGTTTGCCTGTGGGCACAGATGATTTCAAGGAGATGCGGGAGAACTGCTATTTTGTGGACAAGACAAGGTTCATCAAGGATATTCTGGACGACCACGGCAAGGTGACCCTTATCACGCGGCCGCGCCGCTTCGGCAAGAGCATGGCGATGAGCATGCTCTCCTATTTTTTCAAGCCAGAAAATGCTGAGGAAAACCGAAAACTCTTCGAGGGCACGGACATCGAAAAAGCCGGGGAACGGTACATGGCGGAGCAGGGACAGTGGCCGGCAGTCATGCTGTCGCTAAAGGACGTGAAGCCTCTCGCCTACAAGTCGATGCTGGCACAGATGGCCATAGTGATGCACAGGCTATACGCTTATCATCGTTACTTGTTGGAAGATTTCTTGCAGGGTGAAGACTTTGCAGCCTTTCAGGATATTCTTTACGAAAGAGCAACAACGGATAAGTTGCAATCATCCCTGTCGGATTTGCTCTATTTCCTGCAGCGCTACCACGGCAAGCAGGTCATTCTGCTTCTTGACGAATACGATTCGCCCATTCAGGCGGCATGGTCTGCGAAGGAAAGTTACTATGACGAAGCCATCTCCTTTATGCGGGGCTTCCTGACCGGAGCGCTGAAGGGCAACACGGCCCTGCGCTTCGGCATTCTGACCGGGGTGCTGCGGGTGGCGAAGGAAAGCATTTTCAGCGCACTCAACAATCTCAAAGTATCAACGGTTGTGCGAGGCAGATATGGGGACATCTTCGGCTTCACTGCGGAGGAAGTGGCGGGGCTGGCCAAGGAACTGGGGCATGAGGATAAAATGGAGGAAATCAGGTCATGGTATGACGGCTATGATTTCTCAGGGCATGAAATCTACAATCCGTGGTCCGTTATCAACTATTTTGACGATGGCTGCCAGCCGGGCATCTTCTGGCTGAACACATCCAGCAATGACATCGTTGCGCAGCTCATGGCACAGGCAACCATGGCTGATGAAGAGCGCCTTCTTCGCTTGCTGGAGGGCGGGTCGATTGACATCAACATTCAGGAAGGTGTCATCTACAGCGACATCTACAAAACCAAGGATGCGCTCTATACCATGCTGCTGACCACGGGCTACCTGAAAGCCCTGCGCACGGAATTCGTGAGCGGGCAAACCTACTGCGAGCTGGCCATACCGAACATGGAAGTTCGTACCGTCTATGAGGCGGAAATCGTGAACCGCTGCCGCGGGCAGCTGGAGAGATCCGATCTTTACGTCATCCTGAAGCATCTGCTGGCCGGACGGTCAGAGCAATTCCAGGAAGGTCTGGGATGTTTTCTGGAGCAGATTGCCAGCTTCCACGACACAGCGGAGCGGGAATCCTTCTACCATGGCTTCGTGCTGGGCATCATGGCCTGGCTGATGCCGAAGTATCAGGTGGTCTCGAACCGTGAAAGCGGCTATGGCCGCTTTGATATAGGCATCTTTCCCAAGGAGGCGGGCATCCCGGGGCTCCTTCTGGAATTCAAGGCCGCAAGTACAGAAGCAGAGATGGAAAGAGCGGCCGGTGAAGCACTGGCGCAGATGGAGAAGAATCATTATTTGGCAGACTTCGAAGCTCGAGGCGTGCAGGAAGTCTGGCAGTACGGCGTGGCCTTCTGCGGCAAGCGTGTGAAGCTGCTGACGAAGATGTGAACCGTGAAGCGGGATTGTTCCTTAATGGAAAGGATTTTGGCTTTATGAAATGGAATCGAATGAAACTGCATCGGTGGATCATCGGGTTGCTGGTGATATTTTCAAGTTTTCTCCCTGCGAGAGGCGTGGAGGCTGCGGATGCGTGGGCGGTCGCGGCTGAAGCCTTGGGCGTGCTTGCGGCGTATCAGTCCAGTCTGGCCTCCGTGCTTTCCATCGGCAACGATGTGAACGCGCAGGTATCGGGGCGTGTGCAGGATGAGCAGCAGAATGGGATGGATCCGAACGAACACGATCAGGCCGTGGTGCGCCGCGTCATGACAAAGCTGATCAATCAAGGGGAATATGAGCTGCAGGTGAACTCCTTGCCATTTACCTATTTTGTGAACGATGATCCGATGTTCAATGCGGCGTGCTATCCGACGAACTATATCAGCATCAACCGCGGACTGGTGCGCGGACTGAACTGCGAGGAGGATGAATTGGCGGCGGTGCTTGCCCATGAGATGACCCACGGCATCGAGCAGCACAGTGCAAAGAACTATGCGAAGGCAATGGCGCAGTACGTGGGTTTGAGCCTCCTGAACATGGAAACGGGGGCGACGGATTGGAACCGGCTGAACGGCATCGTCAATTACTCCATTGCGAAGAATGTGACGCTTCCCACGGAGTATGAGGCGGATGCCGGTGGCTTTTACCTCATGGCGAGCGCGGGCTTCAATCCCGGCGGCCCGGCGGCGGCCATGGCGCGCATGAGCCATTATGTGAAATATGAGACGACGGATATCTGGGAATACGATGCGCAGGATGCGAAGCCGAACGAGGAGAATTTCAACGATCATCCGGAGACGGAGAAGCGGGAGCAAAGGCTCGCCGCCATGATGACCGAGTACGGCTGCGGGCATGTGACCGTGGAAAATCGCAGGAATGTGCTGATTGACGGGAATCTGGTCTATACGTCGGCCATGACGAGCGATGATTACGACAACCGTACGGAAAATGCCTATTATGTTGCAGGCGCTCTGGCAAAGGCTTTCCATGATTATGATTCGGCGGAGGAATGGAATTTCCGCAAGGGGGCGGATGGACGGGACGATCTGCTGACTGAGGACCATAGCTATGCGGTCCTGAGGGAATATATCCGGCGTACTTCGGGTAGGGAGAAACTCTATGGGATTGTCGCTGCAGCCTATGCGGGCGAGGCGGCGAGCGGAGCGCGGATCCGTCAGCGGGAGCAGGAGGCAGCGCGCAGGGCGGAATGGGAAAAGCGTCGTCAGGCAGCTTTGGCTGCGAAGGTGAATGCGGCCAGGAAGCTTTACCTGAACGCGGATACTTACAGCGACTACGGGATGGGCGATTATGCGCTGATGGAGATATCCAGATATTTCGCGAGCCAGCAGCAGGAGAATCTGCCGGAGGCCTATGGAATCCGTGGGCGTGCCAAGGCGATCTGCGGGGACTTCGAGGGCGGTCTGCGGGACGCGGCGCAGGCCTTGGGGATGGATGCCACGAATCCCTATAATTTCCTGAATCGCGCGGATATCTATCACATGCAGGGGGATTATGTGCTTGCGCTTCAGGATGTCGCGTCTGCCCTGGCACTGGATGGGAAGAATGCAGCCGCCTATTTCATGCAGGGCATGCTGCGGGATGAGCTTGCGGATCATGATGGAGCGCTGGAAAGCTATCGTTCCTGCTATGAGCTCACGAAGAATCCAGAGATTGTTCCCATGGCATACTTGAAAGAAATCGATGCCGAGAAAGCAGGGCAACTGGCGAAAGCGCAGGCGCAGCAGGAAGAAGAACGGCTGATACGGTGGAAAAAGCAGAAGGAAAGCAAGAAAAACAAGATGGATCAAACGAAAATTTCCACTTAACTTTTCGGGGATATCCTTCGATATACATAGTGGAGTATTGTCGCGGTGCTGACGCGGCGATATATGGAAACACTGATTCATTCAGCGTTTCCATAGGAAAAGGATTTCGTGATTGTTCAAGGGAGGAAAAAGTCATGGCGAATATGATCAATGCAAACTATGCCCAGCTCTACAAGAGCACGAGCCAGCTTGGCAAAGGCGCGAATGCAGTGAAAGGGGCATCTGCAAAGGCTTCGGAGGCAGCGAAGGATCTGTCCGCGATGTTCGGGAAGGATGTTTCCGTGGAGCTTTCCGGTGACGGGCTGGCAGCACTGGCCAATCAGCGGAAGGAAGCGGTGAACAACGAGGAAAGCAGCGGCGGGAACGCCGTCGGCGCGGAACAGAAGCTTTCCGCGAAGGCGCAGGATTTTCTGGCGAAGCTGCGCGAAAAATATGGAGACTATGACTTCATCATCACAGAAAATATGGATGATACGCAGGGCTTGATGGAGCAAGGAACCAAGCAGTATTCCGTCATCCTCACCAACGAGGAGCTGGAGAAAATGGCGGATGATGAGGAATATGCCGACAAGGTCATGGGCAATGTGGAGACTGCGATCGACAAGCTGAACGGGATCGCGGAGAAAGGCGGGCTGGGCGAAGGCGTGCAGTTCGCGCATATCGGCATTTCCTTTGACAACGACGGCAATATGAAGCTCTTCGCACAGTTGGAGAAGCTGTCCGCCGATCAGCAGGAGCGTTTGGAGAAACTGAAGGAGAAGCGTGCGGAGGAAGCCGAGGAGGCTGCGAAGCAGGCGGAAAAAGACAAGGCCGAAAAGCCGGAAGATGAGGATGAATGGGAGTATATGCCTGTCAAGAAAGCCATGGTGGAGGCAGATACGGAAGAAGAGCTCATGGAGAAGATCCTGGGCATTGATTGGGACAGCATTGAAGCATCGTAACGGTTGATGGGGAAGTTTTAGACACAGGAAAAGCGCAGCTTGCAAGGCTGCGCTTTTTTATGGACGAGACAGGAGTTTATTTTACCTTACGCAGGACGACTGCGCTGCGGGCCGGGATGTAAATCTTCAGCCATTCCTTCTTGTCCTTCTCATAGAGCGGATCGAGATTCGTGAGATGCGGGACGCTGTCATCTGCCAGACCGTTGCCGCCGAATTGCGTCGCGTCGCTGTTCAGCACCACGTGATATTCTCCCTTCGGCACGAGGAAGCCGTAGTCCGGGAAGGACTGGGTGGGCGAGAAGTTGAACACGAAGACGAGGTCGCCGCGCATGTAGGCGAGGATCTGGTCGCCATCGTTATGCCAGATCTCAATGACGGGCAGTTTCTGGAAATCCTTGATGCTCTTCATGACGGAGAGCATTTCCCGATCGAAGTCCCCAAGGTAATGGTAGCAGAGCTCAGGATCATCGACAAGGCTCCACTGCCTGCGCGCGTATTTATAGCTCCAGCCGTTGCCCTCGCGGGGGAAATCGATCCATTCGGGGTGGCCGAACTCGTTGCCCATGAAGTTGAGATAGCCGCCGTTGATGGTGGAGGCTGTCACGAGGCGGATCATCTTGTGCAGGGCGATGCCGCGGTCCACCATGCCGTTGCGGTTGTCGATGCGGAAATGCCAGTACATGTCCGCGTCAATGAGACGGAAGATGATGGTCTTGTCGCCCACCAGCGCCTGATCGTGGCTCTCTGCATAGGAGACGGTCATTTCATCCGAACGGCGGTTCGTGACCTCCCAGAAAATACTGGAGGGTTTCCAGTCCTCGTCCTTCTGCTCCTTGATGGTCTTGATCCAGTAGTCGGGGATGTTCATGGCGAGGCGGTAGTTGAAGCCATAGCCGCCGTCCTCGAATTTCGCCGCGAGGCCGGGCATGCCGCTCACGTCCTCGGCTATGGTGATGGCCTCCGGTTTCACCTCATGGATGAGCTTGTTGGCAAGGGTCAGGTAGCAGATGGCGTTGTCATCCTGATGCCCGTTGAAGTAATCGCCGTAGCTGCCGAAGGCTTCGCCGAGCCCGTGGCTGTAGTAGAGCATGGAGGTGATGCCGTCGAAGCGGAAGCCGTCGAAATGGTACTCCTCCAGCCAGTATTTGCAGTTGGAAAGCAGGAAGTGTAGCACATCGTCCTT
>CALGGN010000159.1 GCA_937915915.1 uncultured Selenomonas sp.
GTAAGGTCCGCCTACATAAGTGTCATGTTGCCGCCAGTATTCATCGGAAAAGGTGACGGACACCAAGGAAATGGCGATCTGGTAGTTGGGTGGCGCATACTGCTCCACCGCTACCGATGACCTGTCTGCATAGCGTCCCACGCCCATGCCGCCATCCACCAGCACCAAATTACCGTTGTCCAATGTTGCAGGGTATGGATTGGCGAAGGTTATTACTGAGAATAGCATGATTGCCATGGTCAGCATAGCGGTTCGTATTTTTTTCACCAAATCAGTCATCCCCTTCTGATTGTGCAGTTCTTGCACGGGCAAGCAAGCGAGCGGCAGCATCATCGTCCTCTAACTTGCTGATGCCAAAGCATTTCTTCCCGGCATCCTTGAGAGAGGCTCCCACATGGTAAGCAGCCTGCTCATCCAATATCAAAAATCGGTCATGGAAAGCTACCGTATGGTAAACCTCAAGCATGGGATATTGCTGATTGAATGTCGCAATATCTGTCGCTGTCAATCTGCTATTAGGATGAGTGTAAATGCACACGCTCACTCCCGCTTGCTTTTTGGCCATGATATTCAGCGTCACCGGATCAACATATCCATCTATTAGGACGATAGATTTTTGAGCTTTTTTTATGATGCTGACCAGCAGGCTAAAAGCATCGTATATTTGTCCATCAAAAAATATCTTTTGTTTGGACTCCTCATGCTCTGCTATATAAGCAAATACTCTATCGAAGCGCTCATCTGTCTGTTGCTGATAGGTCAACTGACGCACTTCCATTTCAGTCAGGCGTTCGTTGATAACAGCTGTGCTGGCTACGTAGCGTCGCATTTCTACAAATGTGTCCATGATACGGAGACTGGTTTGAATCGCCACCTCGCTACGAAGAACCGCCGACAGCATGGCTATCCCCTGTTCCGTAAATGCATATGGTAGATGCCGCCGTCCACCATAGCCGGAAGATGACTCTTCGGAACTTGACATCACAACTTGTGATGTCAAGTTTGCCACTTCCTCTTTTGTCAGCTGAAAACAATATCTCTCAGGAAAACGCTTGATGTTGCGTTTCACTGCCTGATTCAGTACACGGGTCTCCACTTGATAGAGCATGGCCAAATCGCTGTCCAACATGACCTGTTGCCCTCGCACCAAATATATGAAGGAACGAATATCCCTTTCTGTCGTATCCATAAGTTGTCCTTCATCCATGTAGGTGTCCCCCTCATTATTGATATATTTGCGACAGAAATTCATTACTAACCGAAAACTCCCTTTTTTTCTGCTACCTTAGAGAAACTTGTTATTCCCCATCCTCCGCCAGCTCCATGAACCTCGTAAACTCCTTCTGGAAGAACAGCCGCACCGTCCCCACCGATCCATTCCTGTGCTTGGCTACGATGACTTCGGCAATGTTCTTGTCAGGGGTGTCTTCTTCGTAATAGTCCTCCCGATACAAAAGCATCACCAAGTCTGCGTCCTGCTCCAAGGAGCCGGATTCCCGCAAATCGCTCATAAGGGGACGTTTCACCGGGCGTGACTCTACGCTCCGGCTCAGTTGGGAGAGTGCTATCACCGGGATTTTCAGTTCCCGCGCTAACGCTTTGAGGGAACGGGAGATGCCGGATATTTCCTGCTGGCGGTTTCCATCACGGCTTTCAAATTTCCCCTGCATGAGTTGCAGATAGTCAATGACAATCAAATCGAGTCCCTGTTCAGCCTTCAGCCGCCGTGCCTTGGTACGCAGTTCCATGACGGATAGACTGGCGGTATCGTCAATGTAAAGCTGTGCTTGGGAGAGCCGTTCTCCTGCCCTTATCATACGATCCCAATCCTCATCCTCCAAGGTTCCCGTCTGCATACGGCCTGAATCAACCCTCGCCTCGGCGCACAGGATTCTCTGTGTCAGTTGCTCCCCAGACATCTCCAAGGAGAAGAAGGCCACGCTTTTTTGCAGACGCATGGCAACATAGGTGACCACATTGAGGGCGAAGGCCGTTTTCCCCATGCTGGGACGAGCTGCGACAATGATGAAGTCCGAGGGAGTGAGGCCGTAGGTCAGCTTGTCGAGGGGACGAAAGCCTGTAGATAGCCCAGCGAGGCCGCCTTTGGCTTCATGGAGCTTTTCCACCCGCTGAAAGGCATTCAGTAGCAGTTCCTTCATGGAGGAAAAAGTTCTGGTATCCTTCGCCGAAGCAATGGAGAAGATTTGCGCCTGTGCCTTGTCCAGAATCTCCTCCACCTCATCCCGGCGCTCGTAGGAGGAACATATCATTTCCGTGCCGGTCTCTATGAGCCTTCGGAGAAGTGCCATTTCCTTGACGATTTTGGCGTGGTAGCCGATATTGGCGGCGGTGGGAACGCAGTTGGCAACATAGGCTACGAAGGTAATACCTCCCACCTTTTCCAGCCAGCCGTCCTTCCGCAGTCGTTCCGTGGCAGTCACCAAGTCAACGGGGCTGTCTTCATCTGCCATTTTGAGGATGGTACGAAAAAATACCCGGTGGGCTTCCCGGTAAAAATCCTCGTCCCGCAAAATCTCTGCAGCCGTGAGGATTGCGTCCTTGGAAAACATCATTGCCCCCAGCACGGCTTGCTCCGCCTCTATGTTTTTGGGCAGTTCCCGCTCTATCATGCCTGTCCGTCCTTTATATCGTTCAAATGCTCCAGATTGTCTCAATTTTCTTCTATTCGCCATAAATATTCTTATCTCCTTTATCGCTCCGCAGTTTTTACCGTCTCCTGCACCAGCCGCCGTCCATAGCCTCCCAGCCGTTCCCCCATAGGGCTGAGTTCCTGCAACGTCCGCGCCACGGCTTCCGGCGAATAGTGGCGCAGGAGTTCTTTTACCGCTTGTCGGTCGAATTTCTGCTGTTTCTGAGGTGCATGGCGGAAGGGCGAGTGCTTGCACTTCGGCAGTCTGGGCAGACTGTCTTCCGGCACCTTGCCATCGGCAGCGAGTATGCGGTAGCCCTTGGAGATGAACATGGGCTGATTTTTGCTGTCCCGCAGACTGCACAAATTCTCCGTGATACGCTCCGAAAAATCCCGAAACTGCCTGTCCGTCAATCGGACACCGGGATATTTCTCTTGAAGCTCACGGATGTCTTTACTGTCCTGCAAATGCAGGAGTCGCCTCGCGTTTTGCAAAATTCTCTGGGTGAATGCCGCCAGCCGTTGCACAAGGGTGGGATTGGCCTTGGCCATATCCTGCAACATCCTTCTACCGGTCTTGCGGTCGGCAAAGGCATTGGCCAGCAGTTCCTCTGCCACTTCTCCGTCGCTCATGCAAGGCCGCTTTACCTCCCGGCGGTAATCATCCATCATCTGCTTGGAGAACATCTCTGTCTTTTCAGCATGGCAGAGCAAATCGGTATAGAGTTCCGGCTCATGTTCCTTCATGGCATGGAACGCTTCATGCCACATGACCCAATCCATGGACACCTCGGCCTCCTGATTTACATAGAACCGGTCGCTGTCCCGGTCATAACGCCCATGAAGCTCCTTCGCCCCCTGAAAAAAGGTCAGGTCGATACCGAGAACTTCCTGGCTGAACACTTGGAGTGTCTGCTGTTCCGGGGTCAGTTCCCCTTGTGGTACGACCGTAGAGGCGGCAATCATCTCCGGGAGATTTCCTGCCGAAGCGGAGTACAGCTCAAAACCCCGGTCATGCTCCCGGAATTGGATTGTAGCAAAGAGCTTGTCAAAGGCGTTGCGTATAGATTCCATTTCCCCTTCAGCCGGATAGGGGTAAGTTCCTTTCATGGCAGAGTTCTCGGTAGCCTTGTCCCAGGACTCTTTATCCCGGACATTCACCAGATAGTCGTTTCGTATATCCTGCTTCTGGAGTGCGTCCTTGATGTAGGCTTCAAAAGCCCTTGCCGTCATTTCCTCCGGCTGTGACCAGTAGCTGTCCTTGCGCCGACTGTCCAGCCGCATACATCTGTGATGGTATCCCGTCCCGCGCATAGACTCCCGGACTCCTTGGAACGCCTGTCGCACTTCCTCCCGCACATCCCCGGCGTATCTCGTCCCCTTCGTCATCATGGCAACAGGGGAGCCACCGTCCTTCCTCGCAAAGTAGTTGTCAACGGCGTGGAGCCACTCATGGGCAAGGCTTCCCGCGCCGCTCTGCTTGGTCAGGTTGATGACCACCCGCGCCGGTTCATAATGGGCAGAGGGAGCTTGCTTGCCTCCCCTGCCCCTTGCGCCAAAGGCCAAGGCAAGGGAACCGGACAGAGACATGGCCTTGGGTGGCAAGCGAAGTGCCGCCGAGAAGTCCATGAGGGCATCGTATGCCCGGTTAAGGTCGTCCTGCCGCTTTCGGTTCTCCACCCAGTTGCCGAACTCCACACCCCGGAAACCAAAGGTCTCCCCAAAGACCTCCGGCGTGATGTCCCCCTCCCTGCGGGGTGTGCCTGTACGGGGAGCATTCTCGTTCTCCCGCTCGAAGGGGACTTGCTTCATTTCCTCGTATCGCTCCTTCAGCTTGTCCAGATGGGTGGCCATATAGTCTTGCGCATCCTCTGCCGTGGCAAAGGGTGTCGCCACCTCCAGCCAGGTTTTGCCCAGCTTGCGCCCGATAAAGTATTCCTCATGCCCCTTCCAGCGATAGATGCCGAAGGGGTTCCGGGCTTCTCGGTCAGAACTATGACTGGCACGGGTGTGATCCATTTCCTTGTACTGCCGGAGGGCTTCCTCTCTGGAGGCGGCAAAGACTATTTCCCGGTAGGTGTACTTCCCCATACATTCCCGAAGTTCTATCCTTCGCTCCGGGTCAGGCTCTATATCCTCATCCCGCTCAATAAATTTCAGCTTGGCAAGGCTTCTGCCATGACCAAGGATTTTGTAGGCGAGAATCAAGTCCGTGGCGTGATCGGCCAAAAGCTGGCGGCTGGTCTTGAAGCCCGGTGGCAGTATTCTGTCGGTCGCAGCAAATTCCGCCAGTTTTTCGTACAGCTCATGTTCGTCCAGATCGCCTTCCAAGACGCTCACCGCCATATCCCGAAAAATGGTCATGTGGGTCGCCCATTTCCCAACTGCGAAGTGCCTGGGGCTGGGCTTGGGAATAAGCGCCTCCCGCAAGGCACGGACAGCATGAACCCTCCACGGCTCTATGCCGGAGTCCAAGAGTTTGGCGTAATTGGGTGCCGGCCATGACTTGGAGAGAGGCACCGCCGTGACCTCTGCTTCAGCGGCCAGTTGTATCATATCCCGATAGGCCGCATACACATCCTTCCTCGCCCCGCCGATTTTCTCCCCGAAATCCTCGATGTGGCTTGGCTTCGTCGGCTTCTTGTCCGTGACCGCCTCGGTTTGTGCAGGGTCAGCCGCTCTTTTCGCCGCTATCGTCGCTGTTTGCACAAAGAGATTCGTAGATTTCGTGGAATCTGGTATATCGTCAAAGAGACTGGGCTGTTCGTATTTCGGTTCCTCAGCCATGGGTACACTTCCTCTCCGTCACATATCTATTGGAAAAGGGGAGCTGCCCGTAACGGCAACGCTCCCCTTGGCAGTTCAGGCTTCCGCCTCTTCAGCAATTTCCGGTTCGCCCTTCACATCGTCGGCGGTTATTACCTCCAGATGCTCAAAGGCAGCGTCATCCTCGTCGATTTCTTTGCTAAAATCCCTCATATCGGTTCACCTCCATATACTGATTCAACGAACAGCACCCTGCGCCTTTTCTTTGGCAGACTGTAACTCCTGCTGGAACTTTCGGTCGCCCTTCAAGACATTTTTGATGGAATCCGCATAGCTACGCTTGTCCCCATCGTAAGCAGCAAGAGGTGCCACTTCGTGAATCACCTTGGCCAGATTCGGCCATTTCGTCTGGGGATGTTCCAGCAGGACGCTTTTCACGCCATCCTGAAGGAAGTAATGATAATCCTGCGGATGGGCTTCCATGGACTTTCGGCACGCTTGACGCAGAAACTCTGCCAGGGACTTTGGCTTCTGCGACAAATCCGCTTTCTTGATAGCTTCCAGACGTTCCAGCCGGATTCCATCCCGCTCCTTTCTCGCTTCCATGGCCTCCTTCCGGGCATCGTAGCAGATGGCCACAATGTCCACGGGCTGATTGGCCTTTTGCATCTCCCGGATACGTTCCATGGTAAGCTCCACAGTTTTCTCGAACATAAAGTCCTCTCTGGTGCTGTTGAAAAATTCTTCTTTGGGAGCGTCCTTCCCCCGAAGCTGAAAGACGTTGTACACGGTTCGGGTATCCAGCAGGGTCTCCCCTGCGTTGTTCCTCACAGCGGTATGAATCTGGATGCCCCTACTTCCTTTCTTGCGGCTGACCTGAAGGGAATCCTTCTGCATAGCGTCGATGGAGCGGCTGTCCACGAAGGTGGGATAGTAGAATTCCTGCTCCTTCATTTCCGTTGCCAGCAGCACTGCATTGAGTCCGGTGTAGTAATGGGGAAATTTCTTTCCATTCTCCTGCTCTATTGGCAGTCCGTGGGGACAGTGCATATCCACACCGTCCTGAAAGGCCGCCATGATACGACCAGCCAAATTCTCATTTAGCTCGGCATTGAGCTTTTCCACCCGCTCGGCGGCGTGGAGTTTCTTTTCCTCCCATTTTTCCTGCTGGTCTTTGGTCAATGACTGATGTTCCATAATGCGTTCCTCCTCAAAAAATCACTCAAAATCCGGCATTCCCGGTGCCTCCGGCTTTTCGTAGCCATCGGATTCCTTCACCAAGGCGTATTCCTTGCTGTCGTAGGGATCGGCTACATCCATCCGGGTGATAGCTTCGAGAAAAGCCGATTCTGCCGTCTCATCGTATTCGCTCGCCTGACGTGCGGCGTTCAACTGGGCAATATTGGCATCCAAGGCATTCTGCCGTGCAAACTCATAGACCAGAAGCGCCTTGAGTTCATTCTGGGCTTGGATGAGCTGAAGCTCTCCTTGAGCTTGGTTCGTGTGGGCAAGCACAGTCTGTGCGGCCTTCAACGCCTCCTCCATCCCGGTCAGTTCCTGCTGTGACCCCTCCGCTATCTGCAAGTAGCTCTTGTCCAGCCAGATCTGCTTTTGCTGACGGTCATAGCCGTTTTCGTTGTATGCCTCCCATTCGTCATTGTCCCCCTGCCGGAGATAGGGATTGCTCTCGCTGATGTCCACTGTTTTTCCGATGGACTCCGTTCCCTGCCGTAGCAGGGACAGGGCAGAGTCCGTCTCGGCAGAAACCTCCGAAGAAAACGGCGTGGTGTTAATCACCTCGTTCTGGGTCATGCTAGTAGCAACCGCCAAGATGTCCTTGAAGTTGTCGCCGAAAAGGATGGACTTGATGTGCCGGGTATAGTCATACACATTCCCACCGCTTTCCGCCAAGTCCCGCAGGGCAAAGGGCGAGGGACTGTCCTCCCAAGAAATTGCCGTGAGGCTGTAGTAGGCCGCAGGATTGTATGGCTCGTCAATCCCCGGAATGACACGGGCTGACACCATGCCGAAGCCTCCCAGTGCCAGAATCAGAGCGGCAATGACCGTTGCCTTGCCTCGTATAAAATGCTTCCTTCCCATAAAATTTCCCTCCCATCTACTCGTTGGTGAATTTGAAGCCGGAACCACCGAAATCTTTCATGATAATGTTGCCGATCTTGCTACCCATCAGCACGAACATGAGCGCCACAAAGGTGACTTTGAACAGGAGAATCATGTTGATGGTCACAGTCGGCGTGGAGTACGCCCCCGTCACGGGACTTGTGCCGGAGACCTTCGCCCAATAGATGTCAGCGTCGGAGTTGTTGCGTCCACCCTCACCCTGATTCCAGCACCTTGCCGCCATTTCGTAGGAGCCGTACTCGTTGTAGTACCCCGTCAGAATATACCGGGCAACATTGTCCTGATTAGCGGGAGTCCATGCGGGGCCGTGCGGCTCATTCTCCATCACCGGGCCATCCTCCAGATAGCCGCCATCCCTCACATACATCTCCGTCCAATGCGTCCAGTTGTCATAGTTGGCGTAATCAATCTGATACGCCCCGAAATAGCCCAGCCCGTTGTCCACATAGTAGCGTCCGCTGGATTCCACGGCGCGGATATGCGCCATGAGCTGGTCAATGGAGGTAATCGCCCCATTGTCGGCAGGAGCTTCTGCCATAATCCCCGGCGTTTCCCCCCGGTGGACGGTATAGAAATCCTCCACCACCATGTTGGACAGCACCATCTGGAGCATCAGGGAGAACATGCAGTAAAACATGAGCTTGATGGACACGGCGAAAATTCCATTGATGCCGTTGGCGGCGTACTTCCTCGTATGGTGCATGCCGGAAAGGAAAAAAGTTCCGAAGCTGAACACCATGACCGTGTAGAACTCCAGATACGCCAAGGTGATACTGATGGCCACGGCAAAGAAGCAGATGGTCAGTATCGCCGCAAAGAAGAAAGAGGGCAGCCAGAGGTCAATCTTGCTCATCAAGTCCAGGACGCTGTGAATCTTGAACATCTCGTTGTAGATGGGCGCGACGATATGCGCCCCCTTCGACACGATGTCCATGGGGTCGGAAATGGCTTTCATGGCCGCTTCCCCGCTTTCCCCCATCATCAGCCCGCCAAAACCGGTGAACATATCCCGTGCGAAATTGGCGATAGCGTCCCCCCAGTTGCCGAGGAAATAGACCAACAGGCAATAGAGGGTCAGCTTGAGGAGGACGAAGGAAACAAATTCCGAGCCTTTCCCCGAATCCACCACATAGCGGGCAGCACCCAGGGCAAGGTCGATGGTGATCAGGACGATGATGAGCCATTTTGCTATGCCAAGCAGTAATTTCAAGGCTTTCTGACATTGTCCGCCGATGGTTTCGATCACTTCCCGAAGGGGCTTGCCGAAGTCGTAGGCCGCATCAAAGGAATTTTTGATAGCCGGGGACAGGGTGCTGTAGCCTGTACCGCTGCTGGGCGGCATCCCCATAAGGTAACGTCTTGGATTGACGGGATTTCCGTTAATGCGTATCTCAAAATGCAGATGGGGTCCCGTTGCCCAGCCCGTCTGCCCCACTTTGGCAATCAGGGTTCCTGCCGACACCGTGGTGCCGGAACCATAGAGCAGGGCAGAGCAATGAGCATAGCGGGTTTCCACATCGTAGCCGTCCACATAGGAATGGAGATAAATCACATAGCCGTAGCCCTCTGCCCATCCTGCATAGGTGATGGTGCCATCCAAGGCGGCGTAGATGTTATCCCCCATGCTTGCCCCAAGGTCGGTTCCCTTGTGAGGACGGACGCTGCCGAACACGGGATGGACACGCCCCACCAAGGAAAACTCCGAGGTAATGGTAAGACTGCCCTCCAAAGGATTGAGCAGAATGATGGGGGGAAGCACATCGGGATTGTCTCCGTACTCCGAATCGTAGGCAAAGGCGACATTGACGCATAGCGAAATCAGAAGCAGGGCAAGGACAAAAATTCGCTTTCCTAAAGGACTAACTTTGTGTCGCATAACGATTCCCTTCATCTCCCCTCTGAATCAATTTGCCCTGCGTTAATCACGTTGTCTACGGTCGTCCCTGCCGGAGTTCTTCTTGCCGAAACTTCCGTCACGGGAAAGCATGGAGCTTGCCGGTCTGCCCGTGTCCATCATCTGCGACTGGGGAGCTGTTGCCCTTGCCATGGATTCAGGATGCGAGGCTGAACTGCCCTCTTGTGCTTGGCGCGATGTGTTCTGCCGTGAACGGGACATGCTTTGCTGCGGCATACTTGCCGAATGAGCGGCTTGGGCAGTCTGCCCAGCCATTCTTTGAGTATTGCCGTTCGTAGCTGATGTTTCTGCCATAGCTCCGTTTCGGCTCATCGGAGAAGGTGCAGCAGACATCGTAGGTGACTGTCCGGTTTTCTGCAAATCGGGACTGCTACTCATGCGCTGACCATTACCCGGTGTGCTGCTGGAAGCATTTCCCGCCATGACTTGGGGCTGTGCCGTAGCGAAGGAATTGCCAGATTGAGATGAATTTGCGCCTGTTCCCGCATTCGTCCCTGCTCCCGTACCCATTCCGGCAGATCCTTTGCCTTCCACACCGCCACTTTTCGAGTTTCCGTTCTGATTGCCCAAGAGGGACATGCCCCGCTGATACCCTTGATACACAGGATTGCTCGTCTTTAAGGCATTCACACCGGCAGAGGCCGCCTGTCCCATCATGGACATAGCCTTGCCCCCGGCGGCTCC
>CALGGN010000160.1 GCA_937915915.1 uncultured Selenomonas sp.
ATCCCGATCTTCCAGAATAACAATTGTTATAAATATGAACGAGGTTTTACACTAGAGTTAAAAACTCAGGCGGTAATTTCCTATATGACTTGGTAGTCGCCGCAGCCTCGCTTAACGAGCATACCAAAAGGCGGCTTGAAGAATGGGAAAAATACATTGAATGGCGGCGCACCATTGTCAAGATGCGTATGCATGGCGCACGATATATAAATGTGGAAAATAAAGGCGGAAATCTCGCATTTACATTGCAATTCCCCAATAAAGAATCATATGATGCGGAGGACAAGTGGCTAAAGCGCGGAGAGTTGGCCGCATACGACGGTAAGGAATATTCCGACAATAATGGTAATTTCGTATACAACGAAGAGCGTCATCGTTGGCAGGAAAAATTCGAGCCTGTGGGCAGTATGATACGCCGTCTTTCCAAGGAAGGATGCGAAGTAAACGGTCATTACGAGATAGAATTGGTGTATACTGTCCCAGATACTGATGAAATTGAAGAAATGACTGAGGAGGAAAGGGACGAGTATGTACAAAATCAGCTTCTTCCTCGTTATTTTCCGACAGGTTTTCTTGCTCCCTTAGTTATCAAGGATTTGTCGCTGTTCAATCGTTTGGGTAAAGCGGTTGATGCGTTGCGATATGACCGTGATTGTCGTTCTCCCAATATGGCTATGTGGATTTTCGATGTGACGCGAGCAAGATTGCCTCAGCCCCAAGACAGGCAACTATGGGAAGAGCGTGTAGGCAATAATTGGCTTAATATCAGCATTGCCGGCAACCCTAACCAGCGGGAAGCTATTTTCAAAATGCTTGAAGCGCCGGATCTTTGCCTTATACAAGGACCTCCCGGAACCGGCAAAACTACTGTAATAGCCGAAGCCATCTATCAACTTGCGCGGCAAGGAAATCGCGTCCTTTTGGCATCCCAATCCCATGATGCCGTAGACAACGCTTTAGATAGATTAGCAAACTGCTCTGAAATCCGAGCTATTCGTCTTAGCGAAAGAGATAGAGATCGAGATGAAGAGCGTAGTAAATTTGGAGAGTCAAAGGTGCTTTCTACTTACTACTGCACCTTGAGTCGATCAATTACTGAGAGATTTTTGTCGTCTTGGAATAAAAATCGCCAAGACTACGGCGATTGTGAAAGGGAACTTCGTGATTTGCAGCACGTCACGGCTGATTTGGAGTACATGAACCATGAGCTTACTACCAAAAGCGTAGAACTCGAAGAGTGTTGCCGTAATCTTGCAATGGCTGAAAATAACCTCCGCAAGGCGCGTGACGAAAACAACGAACATGAAAATACCAAACGCCAATACATAAATTTTAAAGGCAGGGTTGAGCGCAACGAGATTTCCGGCGGCGATTTCTACATCACAGGTATCATGGGTGATGTTGTATCCTCTATATTTCCAGATTTTATTCGTGTATCTGCCGAGCAAGGAGTTATATTAGCATCCTCCGTAAGCGAAGAAGTAATACGGAGAGAACCAGCCCTTGCATTGACCAGAATAGCTACATCCTGTAGTACGCTCTTCGCTTTGCGTGATAAACTGGTCAAGGCTACTCAGAATGCCACCATTGATGCAGATATCGCCAAATTAAAAATGCAGAAGATTGATGATGAAATTCGCCTTATAAACGAAAAAATGAATGATGATAACGTGAATCTAGAGGACTGGAATAAATTAAAAGAAGAACGCAAATCACTGCGCAACAAAAAAGAAAAACTCGGTGAAAGCGGTGTATTTACGTTATCTGTCGAAGAATTAAGCCTATTTGACGATGAGCATCGAGCAAAAATTCAGTCTTCCGACGGACAACAACAGATGGTGCAAACACTTACCGATATAGAATCTGCTTATCAAACTGCACTCCAAGTGTCAGTAAATCGTATGGGGGCAGCCATTGATTCTTACCGACCCCACAATATCGAATCCTTATCCGAGCAAGTAAAATCCTGCAACGGACAGAAAAAGCAATTAACGAAAGATATACAGTGTAAGCGAAAAGAAATTTCCGTTAAGGAAAAATTGGGCGAAACCCTTTCCGTTAAATATAATTGTGATCGGAGTGAAATCGAATCCCGTATTGAGAGCGAGATGAACCGACTTAATGAAGAGTGGAATCGCGATACCAGCATCAGAGATGTTTGGCAGGGAACATTGGAAAAATTTACCGAAAAACTAAATGATCCCCAAACAGCAATGTATGACAGAGAGCATTATAAAGATATCTATATTTCCTCATGCAATGTAGTGGGCATAACTTGCACAGCAAATATGAGGAAGTTGGACGATAAGTTCCCGGACTTTGATGTGGTCATCATCGACGAGGTCAGCAAGGCGACCCCGCCGGAACTCTTACTTCCGCTTATGCGGGCAAGAAAAACAATTTTAGTTGGAGACCATAGGCAGTTACCGCCGGTATTCAACGAATACGAAAAATCCTATAATGAACTGTTGGAGGAGATAAACGCAGAAGTAGATGACAATGAAAATGATAACGATACGAAAACGGTGCTTCGTCCCGAGGCATTGGAGAAATATCGCAAAATGGTCACCTCGTCACTTTTCCGCGAATATTTCGAGAAAGCCGACGAGAGGATTAAACATTCGCTTTTGACGCAATATCGTATGCATTCGGACATTCAGAGAGTCATCAACCGCTTTTATGATGGAAAATTGGAAAGCGGCATTATGGACATAGAGAATAAGACAAAGGCTCATGGTTTAAACATTGTGACCGACAAAGGCGATAGTTTTCTCCATACCGACAGTCACGCCTACTGGGTTGATTCTTCCAAACTGCAAGGAAAATTGATGGAGCAGAGTCGATATCTCGGCAGTACATCGCTTCACAATATTTTCGAACGGTACATCATTTTATCCATTATCTCAAAAATAAACGATGCATATACAGCTATGGGGCGATCCGGCATAACTGTGGGTGTTATTTCCTTCTATGGCTCACAGGTTGGCGATCTCAGAAAAGCCGTTAAGGATATGCGAAGCCGTGGCAAATTGAAAGCGTTAAAAGTGGATGTCAATACTGTTGACCGCTTCCAAGGAAAAGAAAAACAGATTATTATCACCAGTTTGGTGTGCAACACGAAACATGGCAACGCCAGCCGTCATGTGGCGGCTTTTGAACGCATAAACGTGGCTTTTTCCCGAGCGCAGAATCTGCTGATTATTGTTGGCTCCAAGGAGCTTTACGGTGGTTTGCCTGTAGCCATTCCCAGCATGGATACCGGAGAAATCAGAAGACCTCGTATCTATCAAGGTATTATAGACGATATTGCGAGAAAAGCAGCTTTTGTCCCGGGTGAAACGCTAATTGCCCCAGATAATGTAACGAAGATTATGGAAGAATACGCTAAGGAGGAGAGGGAACGATGAATTTAGGTAAGGCGCAGATAGCTTATCCCTTCGTGGAATATTCGGTTCAAGTTACCCACCACACCGAGCGCAAATCCACGGCAATGGAGTGGATGCTTCTTGAAATAGCTCAAAAAGCCGAATCTTTTCCCGATTATGCAAATATCCCATTGGAAAACATACTCACATCGATTTTCTCCGTTGCGGATGGCAATATACTCCTTCGTCAAGTGCTGACAGATCTTGTGGATGTCAGCGCACTGGAACAAATCCCAGGTTTTGGCGATCGGAGTGATTGGAATCAAATTCGATGCGGCGATTTGCGACTAACAGATGACGGTCGCCGATTGCAATGCGAAGGTAAACTTCCGGCAAAGGCTCTAATCAACAATTTGTCCGTTGTCTACGATGTGGTCAATAATCGTCTTGTAAACAGCAGTAAAGGTATGTCGGACAATACGTCTTATCCCAAAGCGAAAGACATTGGCGAAAACAATATGCCCGGTTTTCCCAGTTCCTTAATCAATCTGCGCATTGCAGAATGGCAATCGGATGGGAAAAACGCACCTTCTTGGTTGCAGCGCAATTCTCGTATCGACAGTATTACGCCGAAAGAGAATACCAAGATAAAGTGGCAAAATACCAGCCATGAAATTACCATAGACAGTAACGGCAAGTTGAGCCTTTCGGGGGCGCCCAATGAGGAAATTGCCGAAGCCGTTCTGCAAGATACGGATTTAGGGGCGATGCCCGAGCATGGATTACCAATAATAGGAGTTGAGACGCTTCTAAACAAGCGGAAGTATGCCCCGTATGCCAAAATTACTAACAGCATTGAAAATTATGCGTCTAAAGCAAACTTTTTTGCCGTTACTCCGTATTTTTCCAATATCATCGAAGGAAAAAGCAATAAAATATGCTTGTTATTGGGTCAGCCGTCATATATTTTCGATGACACGGGTAAAAATGTAATAGTAAGTATTCCGGAAGCATTTCCCGAGGGATTGCTGTATCAAGACAATGATCGCAGCGTTTATGCTGCCGCTGTTGAAGGGCATATCGGAGCAAATTCTCGAATGATACCTTACATATACGAAGATACGAGCGTATTCTCCGCTTTCGTTTTAAATCAGGTAAAAAAATACTATATGATGGATCGCCGCATGATGCGACTATTGGATTTTATCGGTGAAGTGTCATATCGAGAGTTTTATACGTCAGATTACATACGAGATTTGTTAAACTCGGCAGAAATACAAGAGCTTACTCCAATAGATAAAATATTGGATAAGCTCTTGAAACTTGATGCTAAAATGCAAAATACTCTTGGTGATGTGCCTTCCCCCGCAAGTTCCGAGACTATTCGTTCAGCGCTTTTGGGCAAGGAAGTAGAAATTCTAGGCGATGTTCGAGAGTGGACAACGCAATGGCGTGAGACATTAGAGTCGCTACAAAACAAGACGATGGTGGATATAAATACCATTGATTGGCAGGAATCGCCTTTTGGGCTGGCACTTGAACGTATGGAGCAGGTAGCGGATGCCGTGGCTATCTTTTATGACGATGCCGCAATCCGATACAATAAAGTGTATGTTTTTGATACTTGTGCCCTGATGCATTATCCTGATGTTCTGGATGATTTCACCAACAATCAAGCATTGGTAATTATTCCCAGACAGGTACTTGTGGAATTGGACAGACACAAAACAACCAATGATGACAAGAAGCAATATCAAGCGCGACAAGCCATAAGAAAAATTCACGAATATGGCGAGGAGCCTTGGTTAAAACAGAACGAGGATAACTATCTTGAACTTCTTTCGGAGAGTTTCAGGGAATCAGGGATAGAAGATTTTTATATTCTGTCTGTGGCGGTAAAATATCGTATAAAGGACCCCGTTATGGTGACGGACGATGATAACTTTCAAAATTTCGCCCTATCGGAGGGAGTGAAGACTATCACAGCGCATAATCTTCACGAAAAACTGACTACTTCGATTTCCCCCAAGGGTAAAGGAAAGAATAAAAAGAAAAAGAAAAAGACGTAGGAGTGGTCGCATGAGTCAAGAAGCAGAACTCGTCTTTGCATTGGAGCGGAGACGGCGCGAAGAACTGTTCCGAGTTCGTGTCAGCAATAAGACGCGAGAATTTTATATGCGTTATCAAGAGCAATATAACGATATGTGTTCTAAAGGATATCGGGATTATATACCGAAAGAAATGAGCCGATTAGCGCAGGATTTAGATACCATCGGCAATCTGCTCTCAAGTAATCCGGTAGCGGCCAGAGATGTCAGTCGAGAGGTAGGTAGTTACATCCACAGCCTTTGGGGACTTGGCAGGGAGGCACGGCAAGTTTTTCAGGAATCCGCTCGTGTTGCTCGTCTTGAAGCAAAAAGAGAAAAAGACACGGCGCAGAGCATAGCTATGTCTCGATACTATGATATAATCGCCGGTTTAGATTCTATTGTGGCTAATTTCGCAGCACCCTCTTTGAGCGATATAAAAAATGCGATTTCCTCGGGATATCTTGCAAGGGTGCAGGAAGTTGAAGCAAAATTACATTCCGTTATCGCAAATGCGAAAAATGAGGCTAAAAAGTGGAAAGAGCAAAAGAAACAAGAGCAAGCAAAGCAGACTGTCATAAATCAGATTGAAGAACAAAAGGCTTCCATTCAAGCCGAGAAATTCGAGGATAGTTCCAAGGCAAATGCCCTGTTGAAGAAACTGGAAGAAATCAAACAGCGTACAACGGCTGATAACTATAGCGTCAAGGAAATTCAAGAGCAAATTCAAGCCGTGGCCGATGAAACGGATGAGGCTCTTGTTGATGAAGGAGTTCGCCGCGAGACGGTCAAAGCCGTGTATAAATGGTTTAACGATCACGATTTCACTCTAAGCAATCCGAAACTGATTGACGGCGTGGTTGTCATTGTGGCACAACGTCCCTCCGGCAACAAAGCCCAATTCAAGCTGACGCTTGACAATAAGATGTGGTATCGACTTGATGGCTATGAGGGGCAAAGCTGCCTGAAGGACATTTCCTCTGCTAAAGCCGATTGGGAGTCCGTCTATGGAATCAATCTCTCGGATGAGGTTGTTAAGTGGCAAAATCCCGACCGTATTTTGCGACAGCAGGGACGAACCCAATCCAATATAGGAGGGAACGTATAATGAGCGATATGTGGCTTGACCGTCTCGAGCGGGAGATGAAACTGCGCGGAGCGGTGATTCTCTTCGGCAATACCAACGACATTATCCTCAATCCGCAAAAAGCTGGACAATACACCTCCGTAGTGGATTGTGTTCGCGATATAGCCTTTAAGAGCGGCTACGACCGCGTTATAATGTGGAATCGCGCCGAAGGCGGCATCTCTTGGGAGCGCGGGGCGACTTCTCCATCGGGGCTTGAGGGAGTAAAAGTAGATGAGCCGACGGGAGGCTCGGACTACGATATGGGACTTGGTAATGACCCCGAACAGACCAATACCAATAAATATGACGATCCTAAAGAATTTTTCCCGCAACTTCGAACTTTGCTGGAAAACAAAAACGGCGGCACGGCGGCTATCGTTGATTACTCGGATTATTTGTTTGGGGATGGACGAAGTCTCTCGGACGAGGAACGAAAAAACATCACCAACATGATGATAGCCATAGCCAAAAGTCAAGATTATGGACTAAATTTTGTACGTGACAATGGAAACTTGCTCATTTTAATAACCAAAGCTATGGCTACGATACCACCTTCGGTATATGTGGACAATCCATTAGTGGCGACAATCAACGTGTCGTTACCCGGTCGTAACGAGCGCGAAAAATATGTTGAAAAAGACATTAATCTTTTAAGGTTGGCGCCGGGAATTGAGGATTATGCAGTAAAAGCCGATTTAATAGATGCTCTTGACGGATTCAGTCTGAAAAATATTGCCCAAATTATCAAGTTGTCCAATCAAGTACAAGAACGTATGAGTTTTGAGAAGCTCATAAATCTTTATCGTTACGGTGAAAAAATCAGCCCGTGGGAAGAACTGTCCTACGAAAAACTCAGAATTGCAAAGGAGGTTCTCGGACAACGGGTCAAGGGACAAGACGAGGCTGTTCAAAAGGTTCGTGATGTAATTATTCGGGCTTATACTGGTTTTGCAGGACTTCAACACTCTACCAAACAGAAGAAACCTAAGGGCGCACTTTTCTTTGTGGGTCCTACCGGGGTTGGCAAAACGGAACTGGCTAAGTCACTGGCAGAGTTTGTCTTTGGCGATGAAAGTGCCTATCGCCGTTTCGATATGAGCGAATATGCCCACGAGCAAAGCGATCAGCGATTGGTTGGCGCTCCTCCCGGCTATGTCGGCTATGAAAAAGGTGGTGAGCTTACCAATGCAGTTAAGGAAAAGCCCTTTTGCGTTCTGCTCTTCGACGAGATAGAAAAGGCTCATGATCGCATTATGGACAAGTTCCTGCAAATTTTAGAAGATGGCAGACTGACGGACGGCAAAGGCGAAACGGTATATTTCTCGGAGACATTTATCATCTTTACATCCAATATCGGCGCAGCCGGAGCAGATATCAACATGGACGCGGGACAAACACGGCAGTATTTTATCGAGGAAGTAAAAAAACATTTTATCGATAAACTTAAGCGTCCCGAGATTCTCAACCGTATTGGAGATGCCAACATCGTGCCCTTTAATTTTATCCGAAACGATGATGTACTTGTAGCCATTGGTAAATCAAAGTTTAAGGCAATCCGAGATTTTATAAAGGAACGCTACAAGGCGGAAATATGTTTTGCTGACGAAGGGACAGCCTTTGCGGCATTGGGCAGAAGCGTGAATAAAGCTAACGGCGGGCGCGGAATGTTGAATGCCATGGAGCAGAAACTTATCAATCCATTGTCGGACTTTGTATTTGAGAAAATGGATACACTAAAACATGGTGGCAGGACAATCCATGTAGACATCGACAGAGTTCCCGGTGGAGCTGTCGAGTTTGACTTCCATTTGGATTAGCTGTGATGGCGTACTTGAATTTGGCGGCAATTCGTCCCTGCACCGAAGCCGAAGGACCGGGCAAACGTTTCGCCATATGGTGTCAGGGGTGCTTGCGTCGTTGCCCGGGCTGCTGTAATCCCCATATGCAGCCTATGGAGCGCAAGCACCTCGTAGAGGTTGATAAATTGATGGGGCTAATCCTGAAACACAAGGTGAAGGACGGTATCGAGGGAGTTTCCTTTATAGGCGGTGAACCTGTATTACAAGCGGAGGGATTTGCTGAACTTGCTAGAAAATGCCAAGAGACAGATTTATCAGTATTATTGTTTACTGGTTACGCCTACAATGATTTATTGACAACCAAAAGAGAGGATCTTAAGATGTTGCTAAAACATATTGATATTTTGGTTGACGGGGAATTTGTCGAGTCATTGTATGATAACAAGCGTGATTGGGTTGGTTCGACAAATCAGCAGGTGATCTTTTTAAGCAACCGCTATCATTCCGGGGTCGAGTTTGAGCGTGGACTGCATAATACTGAAATACGGGTATCGATTGATTGCATAGGAATAAATGGTTGGCCAGTAGGATTATAAGTATGTACATGAGGTGGAAATATTGAAGGTAGCCATTGTTGGGCTGGGATATGTGGGGATAGCTAATGCTTTATTGTTGGCACAACATCATAATGTTATTGCTTATGATATTTGTAAGAAGAAGGTGGCTTTGGTTAATGCTGGAAAATCTCCTGTCCCAAATCATGAAATAGATGGATTTTTATCCAATGTCAAGTTATCCTTAAAAGCTACAACTTGTATTGAAGAGGCATTGTGTGGAGCAGACTATGTATTTATCGCTATTCCGACTAATTTTGATGATAGTCATAACAAGCTGGACACATCTATAGTCGAACAGGTGATAAGTAATGTACTAAGGATTAATGCATCACTTATTATAGTTATAAAGTCCACATTACCTATCGGATTTACTCGAACTATAAAACAAAAATTGAATACACAAAATATTATTTATTCTCCCGAGTTCTTGCGAGAGAAAACCTGTCTGCAAGATATTTTGAAACCATCGAGAATTATTGTAGGCAATAAATCTAGCATGGGTAATCGTATTGTTGAGTTATTAATGTCAGGAATTGAAAATAAAGAAACTCCTATTTTGCTTACAAATCCTGAAGAAGCAGAAGCCATCAAACTTTTTTCAAATGCATATTTAGCATTAAGAATTTCATTTTTTAACGAATTGGACTCTTTTGCTCTTACCTGAATCCGTGAAACAGATATGCCAGTTTCACAGAAGCACCTGAAAATTGGA
>CALGGN010000161.1 GCA_937915915.1 uncultured Selenomonas sp.
GTGCTCTTCCGATCTAAAAAGTTATCCTCGTGGATATGGCAAAATTGTACGATCTGGCTCAGAGACAGGGAAAAACGAAGGATTTCGAAGTCTATATGCTGAACCCTCAAGGGAGTCTGGAAGGGTGGCTGAAAGAGAAAAAACTGTATGAGGCAGCGCAGGAGGGTTGTGTTCGCTATGCCTTAGATATGGGGGATACACAGCTCACGCGAGGCAGGCGGACGCAACTTATGGCCTGCGTGAAGGATGTTTATGGCAAGCCGTATATCCCGGGGAGCACGCTGAAGGGGATGCTGCGGGGAATCTTGGCGACAGCGAGACTGTTGCAGGATGAACGCCTGCGCGGAAGGCTGCGAAGTGAACTGCAGCAGCACCTTGGGGAACGGACCAAACGGACACATTATCTCTCCCAAACAAATCGCAGGATAGAGCAGGAACTGTTCCGTACATTGAAAAGAGAGCATACAAAATGGGCGGATGCTGTCAATGATGAGCTTTCGGGGTTGATCGTGAGCGATTCGGAACCGTTGGAGCCGGAGCGGCTGGTATTGGCGCAAAAGGTGGAGCGCAGAGTGGACGGAGAGGAACGGACGCTGAATCTGCTGAGAGAATCCCTGCGTCCGGGGACAGAAATTTGTTTCCATTTGACCATAGACAGCAGCCGGTGCCATGAGACGGAGAAAAGTATCCTTGCTGCCATTGAGATATTCGATGAGGCGTATAATAAGAACTTTTTGCAAGTGTTCAGCGGCATGGGGCGTTTACGCCCATGGCAGGTCTTCGTGGGAGGAGGAAGCGGTTTCGTCGGAAAAACTTTGGTCTATCCGCTTCTGGGGAAACAGGCGGGACTGGATGCTACCGTGCAGATTTTTGAGCATACAGGAGTACCACCCAGTCATAAGCATAAAGAGGACAAGAGAATAGGAGCATCTCCGCATATCCTGAAGTGCAGTTGGTATGCAGGAAGGACGTTACAGATGGGACTGTGCGATTTTGCCATGGAGAGGCAGGAATTATGAGATTGCTGTCGAATGGTATGATGCAGGGAACATCAGTGACCACCGATATTTTCCCCCGCGCCTTGGGATTCTTGGGTTCCAGCGGTTTTGAGGGGAAGCGGGGCAGGAAATCTTCCCGAAAAAGATTTTCCCCCGCAAATCGGCATTTCAGCCCTTGCGCCGCAAGGGATTTCAAACCAAGGATTTCGAAATCGAATCTCCGTAAGGAGACGGAAACAATGCGTCAATTATTGGCTGAGAAAGACTCTTGGCGAATTTCGAAATCGAATCTCCGTAAGGAGACGGAAACCTTCCCATGTTTTATCAATATCAGTTTTCATGATGTATTTCGAAATCGAATCTCCGTAAGGAGACGGAAACTCCACGATGTCCCTGTCCATATCTGCGTCCATGATGAGATTTCGAAATCGAATCTCCGTAAGGAGACGGAAACTTTTGTTTTCACGTCCTCTCGAAAAATAGATGGATATTTCGAAATCGAATCTCCGTAAGGAGACGGAAACTTGCAACAACCGATTTAGCGGTTTGAGTCCAACGTGCAAATTTCGAAATCGAATCTCCGTAAGGAGACGGAAACATCCAGTACTTATAGATTTTCCATATGTTTATGAAGTATTTCGAAATCGAATCTCCGTAAGGAGACGGAAACAATATGTTGAAAGATCGTTTACAGGGGAAACTGAGGAAATCGATTATCATTTTTATCTGCCCGTTCCGAAGGAGAAGGTGGACTACATGACTTTCCAGATGAGAATTGATGAAGAGCGGGATGAAGCGCGGGAAGAAGGACGCGAAGAAGGGCTCAAAGAGGAACGCCGTAGCGGTATCCGTGCCTTGATCGCAACGATGAAGGAATTATCCGTGGGTCAGACACAGGCAGTCGAACAGGTGATGAAGCGATATTCCCTGTCTCATGAGGATGCTGTTGCTGTCGTTCAGACCAATTGGTAATGCTCATTCATCACGCCGGATTCTGTCATCCATTCTTCGTAAGGAGACAAAGCGAAGGGGCTGTCGCATTATTATGTGCGATAGCCCCATCTGTGTAACCATGGAGGTGTGTTAGTGAGTATTCTATATGTTTCCGATGCAGGAACAGAACTTGGTATTGAGGAAAACCGGATTGTTGCGCATTATCCCGATGGGATGAAGCGCATGATACCGATTGAGACGGTGGAGAGCATTACGCTTTTGACAAAGGCACATATCTCGGTGCCTTGCATGGAGGCTTGCTTGAAGCGGGGGATTTCCGTATCTTTTTTCTCGAAGGGAGGGCGTTATTTTGGGAGGTTGCTTTCCACAGGGCATGTGAATGCGGCGTTGCAACGGAAACAGAGCGCACTTTACGATACGCCGTTTGCTTTGGCTTTTGCCAAAAGAATCATCCATGCAAAGACCCGAAATCAGGTTGTCGTAATGCGGCGCTATGCCCATAGCAGGGGTGTCGATGTTGAGGATTTGATATCCAAGATGCTGGTTTTTGGCAAGAAATTGGACACTGCGGATACGATGGAGCAGTTAGGCGGATATGAAGGGCAGTGCGCAAAGCTGTATTTCCGCGGGCTTGCCATATGCATTGAGCCAGAGTTTGCATTTCATGGCAGGAGCCGTCGCCCGCCGATGGATGAATTCAATTCGCTCATCAGCCTTGGGTATTCTATCTTGATGAATGAGATTTATGCAGAAATTGAAAACAAAGGACTGAATCCTTACTTCGGATTCATGCACAGAGATGCAGAAAACCATCCGACTTTGGCAAGCGATATCATCGAGGAATGGCGAGCTGTGCTCATTGATTCGATGGCAATGAGCCTAATCAACGGACATGAAATCTCGAAGGAGGATTTCCGCATGGGAGATGATGAGCATCCGGGATGCTTTTTGACGAAAAACGGACTGAACATTTTCTTGAAAAAACTGGAAAAGAAACTTCAGTCGCAAGTGAAATATCTCTCCTATGTGAGCAATGCGATCAGTTTTCGGCGAGCCATTGCCTTGCAGCTTGGAAGGCTTTCGGAGGCAATTCGAAGGGGGGAGGCGGAATTGTATGAGCCGATTATCATCCGATAACGGGCTTTCGATGGAGGAATATTTTTTTGAAAGCAATGAGGAAAGCCAGCGCGGGGACAGGGTATTTGCTCTGGTCATTTATGATATTGTGGAGAACAGGAAACGCACGCGCTTTGCGAAATTTATGAAGGGATATGGGATGCGGATTCAAAAATCCTGTTTTGAAGTGACGATATCACATAAGGTTTTTGAAAAACTGTTGCAAAATATCGGGAAATATTGCGATAGTGAGGACAGCATACGTGTTTATCGTATTCATGGAAGGGGGCAGGTCTATCAGTGGGGACGGAAGGAAGAGGTGGAGGATGAGGATGTGGTGATCCTATAGGATGCAAACGATGGGCAGGAAATACGGTTTGTTCCTGCCCGTCGTTTAACTTTCAAGTTCGTCTTTTACCCATCGGTTGATGGAGTCATAGATTCCGCGTTGCGAGTTTAATTCTTTTGCTCCATACAACAGGCAAAGCAGATGGTAGAGAGTATGGATGAAATCCATAGAGGAAATTTTTATGCGGGTATGGAATTCTGTTTCATCGAGATCCAGTCGTATCGTATGGGCTGTGTTGTTTCGAAGGCCAGGAATATTTTCCAGTTTGCCAAGCTCCGCCATGAAATTTTGGTAGATTTGCATATCTTTGGTATAGCCTGCTTGAGCCGCATATTGGGAGATATGTTTCAGCAGCAGGAAGGACAGGTCGCTGTCTTTGTATTTTTGGTGCATCTTGTTCAAATAAATGCTGTCCAAATAAGACAAGAGATTTGGTTCGCACAGTTCCAAATTTTTTCGTGAGAGATGGTATGTGTCGTTTTTTCGGCAGTCACATAATTTTTTGACATCCATCTGCAGGTTGATTCGTGTATATTCTTGCAGTAATTCATACAGGAAGGGCGTGCTTTCCAGCAATATATGGTGCAGTTCCTTGCGGTGGCACTCTATTTGCATCACTAGAAAATATTCCAGGAGGCGTTCCTTTGCACCTCGGAAGGGCGCCAGCAAGATGCTCTTGTATTGCGAGAGGACCTCCCGGGCTTTCTTGGGCATCAGCCGGAATCTATAGGCAGCATGTTCCAGCAACTTAACGGCCATCGGAGGCATATCCTTGTTTGCCTTTGCAAGCTGAAACGCTGCTTGATAGTCATAACGGGCGATCAGCGCAAGGATGCGATGCTTATCCGCATAATAGCGCAGGACGCGGAGCGGGGGTTCCACGCAACGGTTGACGGCATCCTTCTCATCATCCAGATTGTTCTGGAGCAGGGCATTGACATCTTCGTGATCCTTGGTGGCGGGGTTGTCACGGTTGGAGCTGTTTACGGGCGTTGGAACTTGTATGCCTTTGCACCAGGGTGCATCCACGGAGATGATGGCCATGACGGTTTTCATTTGCGGTGTTCCGGAACTGAGATTCAGGAGAATTTCCGCATCGGGAAATTTGTCGTGCAGTTCGTAGATTTTTGCCGGAAGGATATGTATGAAGCTGTCGTATAAGTGCGGCTCCGTGATGTCCGTGAAGATTTCTTCTATTTGGATATCCATATGCAGATTCTGCAACGCGCGCGTATACCGCTGATCCTGTCGCTGCTTCAGCTTCATGTCCTCCGTGTAGAAGAGAATGACCATGTCAGGCTTATAGTGGCGCACGATATGAAGACAGGCGCCGTCGTAGCAGTTTCGGATGGGATCCGTGTCTCCGATGGGGGAAAATAAGATGCTTCTCGGTGACATCTGTTTTTTCATGTGAAGTGCTCCTTTCAAAATGAGCTGTGATGAAGTGATGTTTCATGCAGAAGCACCATTCGTTATGTACCTATCGTTTTCCTGCTATGGCAATGCACCTTTTTTACTCTTGCCCTTTTGGGGATTCTTTGATACAATATATTCTGCTTGTACTAACTGCGAAACACAAGATATAGTGAAAGGATGGGAGAGATACGCTGCAGGGATGGTGGGCGGCGGCATCACGAAACGGATGAATTTGAAGACGGTTACGAAGCGGTCCGGGGATAAAGTGGGCTATGATGCAGAGAAGATTTATAATGCCATTTTGGGCGCGAACAAAGATGCGAAAGACCGCATGTCGCGTGAGGATATTTCCGAAGTCGTGAAATGCGTGGAGCAGGATATCCAGGACAGGGAGAACATCAGCGTCGAGGAGATCCAGGATATCGTCGAGCATGAGCTCATGAAGCATGACTTCTATGACATTGCGGCGAAGTATATCCGCTATCGTCAGCGCCATGCAGATCGCAGGGCGGCGCAGAAGAATCTCATGGGCGCCTATCGGGATATCTTTTTCGCGGATGCGGTGGACTCCGACCTCAAGCGGGACAATGCGAACATCAATACGGACGCGTCCATGGGCATCATGCTGAAATTGGGGGCGGAGGGCGCGAAGCACTTCGTGGACAACTATGTGCTGCCCGAGAAATTCGCGGAGGCGGACAAGGAGGACTATATCCATATCCACGATAAGGACTTCAGCCTCATTACGTTCAACTGCTGCCAGATCGATCTTTTGAAGCTGTTTCACGGCGGCTTTTCGACAGGGCATGGATTCCTGCGCGAGCCGAATTCCATCCGTGCCTATGCGAGCCTTGCCTGCATTGCGATCCAGTCGAACCAGAACGACATGTTCGGCGGGCAGTCCATCAATGCTTTTGACTATTCCATGGCGGAGGGCGTGAACAAGTCCTTCCAAAAGGCGGTGCTGGACGAGGCATATAAATCAGTGGTCTACCGCTTCGGGCGCGAAGCGGCGGGAAGTGAAAAGGAATTCCGCGAGAAATTCCATGAGGGGATGGACTTTTCCCGTTGCCGCTATGCGGAGACGCAGGACTCCGACCGCTATCGGGAATCGGTGGAAGCGGTGCGGCAGGCGCTGGGGAAATGGCTGCAGGCGCATGGGCAGTCTTTGGATCGTCTGGAGGCGGATGCGCGGGATGTCTACCAGATGGCCTGTGATGATGTGGTGGAGGAGACCCATCAGGCGATGGAGGCGCTCATCCATAATTTCAATACGCTGCACAGCCGTGCGGGCGCACAGGTGCCCTTCAGCTCCATCAATTACGGCATGGACACCTCGCCGGAGGGACGCCTTGCCACCAACGAGGTGCTCAACGCCATCCAGGCAGGGCTGGGGAACGGGGAGACGCCGATTTTCCCCATCAGCGTGTTCCAGCTCAAGGCGGGCGTGAACTACAATCCGGAGGATCCGAATTACGATCTTTTCATCAAGGCGTGCAAAGTCAGCGCCAAACGCTTGTTCCCGAATTTCGTGAATCTGGATGCGCCCTACAATCTGCAGTACTACAAGCCGGGGGACTATAACAGCTATGTGGCGACCATGGGCTGCCGCACGCGCGTCATGAGCAATGTGAACGGGCCGGAGGAATCGGGAAGCCGCGGCAATTTCGCGTTTGTGACCATCAATCTGCCGAAGCTGGCACTGGAGGCGAAGGGGGATCTGGACAAGTTCTGGGATCTCTTCGACCACTATGTGAAGCTGGGGCATGACTATATCCAGTTCCGCTTGCAGACCATTGAGAAGAAGCATGTGTTCAACTATCCGTTCCTCATGGGACAGGGCGTATGGATGGGCAGCGACAAGCTGAAGCCGACGGACAGCATTCGCGACGTGCTGAAGCATGCTTCCTATTCCATCGGTTTCTGCGGACTGGCGGAGTGTCTGGTGGCGCTCATCGGCAAGCATCACGGCGAGAGCGAGGAGGCACAGGAACTGGGGCTCAAGATCGTAGGCCGTCTGCGCGAAATGACGGATGCCTATACGAAGCTGGAGCGCAGGAACTGGACCTGCTTCGGGACTCCCGCGGAGAGCACCGCAGGGCAGTTCCAGCGGGCCAACCAGCGGGTGTACGGCATCATTCCGGGTGTGACGGATCGCGCCTATATGACGAACTCCTCCCATGTGCCTGTGTACTATAAAATCAAGGCCATCGACAAGATCCGC
>CALGGN010000162.1 GCA_937915915.1 uncultured Selenomonas sp.
TATCCCGATCTTCCAGAATAACAATTGTTATAAATATGAACGAGGTTTTACACTAGTGTCGGCGCAGGCGCAGGATGCGCCGCACTTGCGCCGACCGACGGGCATGGATGCCCTAGTGCGGGCGCAAGAGCGTGATGCGACTGTTTTGCGCTCGCCTTCGTTCCAACTTCGTAATCTTACTCCATTATAGCACATCGTTTTTGACATACATATAGCGCAGAAGAACTTTTTTGAACAGATTCGACTGCGCCATGCATATGTTTTCGCATTGTGGTATAATTTAGAGCGAACTTGCACGAAAGGTTGGTATAGAGATGGATTTAGAAACTGTGAAAGCCATGATGATTGGCTCTGCCGTCGGCGATGCCCTTGGCGTACCTGTGGAATTTATGCCGCGAGAGGAACTTGCGTTGAGACCCGTGGAAGGTATGCAGGGAGGCGGGACACACGGGGAGCCGCCGGGAACGTGGTCGGACGATACGAGCATGACCCTCTGTCTGTTGGAAAGCCTTGGTCGGCTCCACGGCATCGATTATGATGACATCATGAAAAATTTTGTCAGATGGTTGAAAAATGCCGAGTTTACCGCTACGAATACGGTTTTTGATGCTGGGATTGCCACGCAGGAAGCGATAAGCCGTTACCTTCAAGGCATTTCACCACTTTCCTGCGGTGGAAGCGGCGAATACGACAACGGCAACGGCTCCCTCATGCGGATTGCTCCCTTAGCACTGTTCCTCACCCAAAAGCAAGTGACAGCCACAGGGGATATTTTGCAAGAGGCGCACCGCCTGTCGGCTCTCACTCACGGACATCCGCGCAGTCAAATGGCGTGCGGCATCTATACACTGATTGCCATGAACGCCTTGCATGGAGTACCTCTTTCCCAATCCATCAAGGACGGGCTGCAAACGGCAAAAACATTCTACGAAAAGGCTCCGGTGCTCCATGCAGAAGTTCCTGCTTTCGAAAGTCTTTGGGATGTAGAAACCTTCCGGCATCTTCCCAAAGCATCCATTAGGAGCAGCGGCTATGTCGTGGACACATTAGAGGCGGTTATCTGGTGTCTCCTGAACACGGCAAACTACTCCGATGCCGTTTTGACCGCCGTCAACCTTGGCGAAGATACGGATACCATTGGGGCGATAGTCGGCGGGTTGGCCGGTGCAACGTACGGCTGCGACAGTATTCCATCACATTGGAAAGAAAATCTCCTGAAAATAGACCTGGTTGAAGGCTTATGTGTGAAATTTATATGATAATTCAGCAAACTGACTACGGAAACATCTTCTTTATGACCGCATTTTGAACACACAAACTTGTACATAACATCATCACCTCAATAAACCCTGCCATTCCTTTTCCTTGAATCCCACGAGAACTTTATCCTCATCAACGAGCAAGGAACACTTTCGAGCATACCGTCCGTAGCAAGGAGCGAATACTGCCCGCTGGTATTGAAAAACCTCTATACGATTCAATATTCCCGTCAAAACAGGGAGACTGTTGCTGCCAACAGTCTCCCCGTTTCAATTCATCAATGCGGTTTTGAGCACTTCGTCCATATGCTCCACCGGGACGAACTCCAGTTTTTCCCTCACGCATTCGGGCAAATCCTCAATGTCGCGCTCATTTTCCTTTGGCAGCACGATGGTATGCATACCTTCGCGATATGCCGCGAGCACCTTTTCCTTGAGTCCTCCGATGGCAAGCACGTTGCCGCGCAGGGTGATTTCCCCTGTCATGGCCACATCACTGCGCACCTTGCGCTTTGTGAGCGCGGAGAGCATAGCGGTCGCCATCGTGATGCCGGCAGATGGGCCGTCCTTCGGAACCGCGCCTTCCGGCACATGTACATGGATGTCATTTTTCTCATAGAAATCCGCTTTCAGCTTCCATTTGTCCGCACGGCTGCGGATATAGCTGAGCCCGGCCTGTGCGGACTCCTGCATCACATCCCCCAGCTTGCCGGTAAGGATCAGCTTGCCCTTTCCCTTGAGAATCGTAACCTCTGTCGGCAGGATATCCCCTCCGACTTCTGTCCACGCCATGCCGGTGCAGACACCGACCTCCGGCTTTTTCTCCGCCTTCGTTTTCAGGTACTTCGGGCGATCCAGGAATTCCGCAAGATTTTTCTTCGTCACGCGGATGGGCGTTTCATCGCCGTCCACGATACGGCGGGCAGCCTTGCGGCAGACGCGCCCAATCATGCGCTCCAGCTCGCGCACACCGGCTTCCCGCGTATATTCCGCAATAATTCTCTGCAGCACGCCCGCACCGAAGCTGATGTCCTTCGCCTGCAATCCGTTTTCCTTGCGCTGGCGCGCAATCAGATAGTGCTTGCCGATTTCGAGTTTCTCGATTTCGGTGTAACTGGAAAGGGTGATGATTTCCATGCGGTCACGCAGGGGTTTCGGCACCTTGGAAAGATCGTTCGCCGTCACGATCCAGAACACACGGGAAAGGTCGAAGGGCAGCTCGATATAATGATCGCTGAACGTCTTGTTCTGCTCGGGATCCAGTACCTCCAGCAACGCCGCGGACGGGTCGCCGCTGTAGCTGCTGTTCAGCTTGTCCACCTCATCCAGCAGGAAAATCGGATTGTTCGTCCCCGCTTTGCGGATGCCCTGGATGATGCGCCCGGGCAAAGCCCCCACATAGGTGCGCCGATGCCCGCGGATCTCCGCTTCATCACGGATGCCGCCCAAGGAAGCCCGCACGAACTTCCTCCCCATCGCGCGTGCCACAGAGGATGCCAAGGAGGTCTTGCCGACGCCCGGAGGCCCCACAAGGCAAAGGATGGGGGACGACTTGTCCTGTGTGAGCTGATGCACAGCCAGATAATCCAGAATGCGGTCCTTCACTTTCTGCAGGCCGTAGTGATCCCGATCCAGCACTTTTTCCGCGTGCGCCAAATCCAGAGAATCTTCGCTGGACCTGCCCCATGGCAGATCCACGAGCCAGTCCACATAATTTCGGCTCACCGTAAGTTCCGGCGACATGCTGGACATATGCTCCATGCGGCGAAGTTCCTTCTCCACGACCTTGCGGACTTCCTCCGGATATTCTTCCTTTTCCAGCCGATTGCGATAGCCCTCGACCTCCTCGGAACGGTCTTCTCCCTCTCCAAGCTCCTTGTGGATTGCCTTCAGTTGTTCCCGCAGATAGTAATCCTTCTGGAATTTTTCCATCTGCTTGCGCACTCTCTGCCCGATTTTCTGCTCCATCTGCAGAACCTCCAGCTCCCGCGCCAAAATGCCGTAAAGCTTTTCCATGCGGTCCGAGACATCCAAGCATTCCAGCAAGGCCTGCCTGGTCTCCAGCTTCAGGTTCAGATGGCTTGCAATCAAATCGCAGAGACGGCCCACGTCATCCAGAATGGTCACGGACACAAAGGCTTCCGGCGGAATTCGCCGGCTGAGCTTCACCCATTCCTCGAACTCATGCACAACGCCGCGCGTCAAAGCCTCCAACTGCATGGAATCCGATTGATGGTCCGGATGTTCGCATACCGTTGCTTCCGTATAATTCTCCAACTCCTGATAATCCTCGATGGTAGCGCGGCATATGCCCTCTACCAGCACGCGGATATTGCCGTCCGGCAGCTTGAGCAGCTGACGGATTTCCACGGTGGTTCCGATATCAAACAGGTGCTCGCGTTCCGGTGATTCCGTTTCCTCATCCTTCTGTGCAACGAGAAAAATCTTGCGGTTCTCCACCATGGCTGCTTCCAGCGCCGCAATGGAACGGTCACGGCCCACGTCCAGATGAATGATCATATAGGGAAAGACCATCATGCCCCTTAAGGGCAATAATGGGAGCTTCAGCAACTCCCTCGTTTCGAGCTCATTCTCAGCCATTCCTGCTCTCCTCCGATTTCTTGCGAAAGAGGCGCTGCTACGGCAGCGCCTCTGTTATGATTAGACTCGTTATGCGGATACTTCCTTGCTGCTCATGATCCGTTTCTGCTTCCGCTTCTCGATGGTCAAGACGGGGTCCTTCTTCGACAGAACGACGTCCTTTGTCACACGGCAGGAAGATACGCCGTCAATCGAGGGGATCTCATACATGACATTCTGCATGATGCCCTCCAAGACTGCCCGAAGCCCTCTCGCCCCGGTCTTGCGCTTCAGCGCCTCCTGCGCGATCAGATGCAGCGCCGCCTCATCGAAGGTCAGCTTCGCGCCGTCCATTTCCATGAGCCGCTGGTACTGCTTGACCAGTGCGTTCTTCGGCTCGGTAAGGATATTCACCAGCGCTTCCTCATCCAGAGAATCCAAGGTCACGACCACCGGGAGACGCCCGATGAACTCCGGGATCAACCCATTCTTCAAAAGGTCTTCCGGCAGGACATGCTTCAGGATGTCTCCGATCTTCTTTTCCTGCTTGGACATGATCTCAGCGCCGAATCCCATCTGCTTCTTCCCCAGACGGGAATCAATGATTTTCTCCAGCCCGTCAAAGGCGCCTCCGCAGATGAACAGGATATCCGTCGTATCAATCTGGATGAGCTCCTGATGCGGATGCTTTCTCCCGCCCTGCGGCGGAACGGAAGCCGTTGTCCCTTCCAGTATCTTGAGCAGAGCCTGCTGCACTCCCTCGCCCGAAACATCCCGTGTGATCGAGGGGTTTTCCGACTTGCGCGCAATCTTGTCTATCTCATCGATATAGATGATGCCGTGCTCTGCCTTTTCCACATCATAGTCCGCCGCCTGTATGAGCTTCAGCAGGATATTCTCCACGTCCTCGCCCACGTAGCCGGCCTCCGTGAGAGCTGTTGCATCCGCAATGGCAAAGGGCACATTGAGGATTTTTGCCAGCGTCTGCGCCAGCAGCGTCTTGCCGCTGCCCGTCGGGCCGATCATCAGAATGTTGGATTTCTGCAGTTCCACATCACCCGACCTGGGCATGCTGATGTTGATGCGCTTGAAGTGATTGTAGACGGCAACCGCAAGGCTCTTCTTCGCGTCATCCTGCCCGATCACGTACTGGTCAAGGATGGCGCGGATATCCTTCGGCTTTGGCACATCCTTCAGTTCGATCTCGACCTCATCGCTGAATTCTTCCTCGATAATCTCGTTGCAAAGTTCAATGCACTCATCGCAGATATAGACTCCGGGACCAGCCACCAGCTTGCGCACCTGATCCTGCGTCTTGCCGCAGAAAGAACATTTCAACTGGCCCTTTTCATCTCCAAACTTCAGCATGATGCCACCTCTTACTCCTTCGCCTCTTTTGATTCCTTCGTTTCTTTAGAATCCTTGGACTCCTTCTTTTTGGTATCAATCGGACGTGTGATGACCTCATCAATCAACCCATACGCCTTGGCCTCCTCGGCCGTCATGAAATTATCGCGCTCCGTATCTGCCATGACCTTGTCGCGCGTCTGTCCCGTATGCTTGACGAGAATATCATTCCCCACCTCGCGCAGGCGCAGGATCTCCTTCGCCTGAATCTGGATATCCGTGGACTGGCCCTGTGCCCCGCCCAACGGCTGATGGATCATGATGCGCGCAAGGGGGAGCGCATAGCGCTTACCCTTCGCACCTGCCGTCAGCAGCAGGGACCCCATGCTCGCCGCCTGACCGATGCAAATCGTAGAGACATCCGGCCGGATATACTGCATGGTATCATAGATGGCAAGCCCCGCAGTCACAACTCCGCCCGGACTGTTGATGTAAAGATAGATATCCTTGTCCGGGTCCTCCGATTCCAGAAACAGCATCTGCGCCACAACGGCGTTTGCCATGCTGTCATCAATCGCGCCGCCAAGGAAAATGATGCGGTCCTTCAACAGGCGGGAATAGATATCATAGGCCCGCTCCCCGTGGCTGGAGCGCTCTACAACCATAGGTACATAGTAGCTCATAGCTTCCCTCCATAACGCCAGTATACTGACATGCCAAGTGACATGCCAGCACACCTTCATCCAACCCCCGGCTCAGGAACTGCGCATAAAGCTGATTGCCAATTCCTTACATTTCCGAGTGAGGGTCATTCTGCAATATTGTCAATGATGAACTGCGCTGTCTTTTTATGCAGCACCGTTACCGCCAGATCCGCCAGACGACGCTGCTCGCGGATGATTTTCTTGACATCCTTCGGCTTCACGCCATAGGCAGCCGCCATCTCCGCGACCTCACGATCCAGATCCTCAGCCTCTACCTTGATATCCTCCGCCTTGGCTACCTCATCCAGCATGAGATCCGTGCGCACGTTCTTTTCCGCAGTCTCACGGTAATCCTCGCGCAATTTCTCGATATCCGTCCCCGTATACTGCAGATACTGCTCCAGCTTCATGCCCTGCTGTTCCAAGCGCAGCGCCATTTCCTGGATCATGGTCGTCACGCGGTTATCGATCATCACGGGGGGGATATCCACGGTGATGTTCTCGGCAGCCTTTTCGATAGCCGCCGTACGGCGGTCGCTCTCCGCCTTGCGCTCCGCATTCTCCTGGAGTCCCTTGCGGATATCAGCCTTCAGCTCATCCAGCGTCTCGAATTTGCTGACCTTCTTTGCCAGCGCATCATCCACCGGCGGAAGCTCCTTCTGCTTGATGCTGCGGATCGTGCACTTGAACACAGCATCCTTGCATGCCAGCTCCTCCGCGTGGTAATCCTCGGGGAAAGTCACTCTGACCTCTGTTTCCTCATCGACTTTCGCGCCAATGAGCTGATCCTCAAAGCCGGGAATGAAATTGCCGGAGCCGATCTGCAGCGGGTAATCCTTGCCCTCGCCGCCTTCAAATGCCTCTCCGTCCACAAAGCCCTTGAAATCCAGTGTCGTGAAGTCGCCATCCTTGACCGCAGCTCCTTCCGGGGCATCCACCATCGTGCCCTGATGCTCGCGCATGTGCTCGATCTGATGATCCACATCCTCGTCCGTGATCTCGACCTCTTCCTTCTCGACCTTAAGCCCCTTATACTCTCCCAGCTTGACCTCCGGACGCGGCGTCACGGTAATCTTGAAGACAACGTCCTTGCCCTCTTCCAGCGTGACAATATCCAGCTGCGGACGTGTCACCGGGATGATTTCCTCCCGCTCGAACGCCTGATCCATTGCATCGGGATAAAGCACGTCAAACGCCTCATCCAGCACGACCTCCTTGCCGGCATGACGCTCGACGATCATCGCTGGAGCCTTGCCCTTGCGGAACCCCGGAATGTTCATGCGGTTCGCGAGGCTCTTGCATGCCTTCGCCTTCGCCTCCGTGAGTTTCTCGGCCTCAACCTCGATGGTAAGGGCAACCTGCTGGTTCTCTATGCTTTCCTTCGTAACCTTCATTGTCTGAAATGACCTCCTGTTTTACATCTGATTCGAACATACCATACAGAATCAATCATAGCATAAGCACCCTAAAAAAACAAGTGATTTCACGCTATCTCATTAGATTTCTATGCCAAATCGTCCCTTTGCTTCCTCAATCAGCGCATCATACATCTCCATGACCTCTGCATGATGCTCGCGGATATAGGAAAGCTGCCACTCCTTTTCCTCTTCGGGACCCTCCAGATAGGCATGCCCCGCCATTTCCAATGCCTTTGCCGCCTCGGAAAGCTGCGTTCCTCCAATCGAGAGAGAGGTGGACTTGACCGCGTGGATATGCGTCGTATAGTCTTTCCAGTTCTCCTCCCGCATGGCGGTTTCCAGCTTGTTCTGCACGGCTTCTTTTCGCTGGCAGAACATGGTGAGGAATCGCAGATGCATAGGCTCGGTTCCCCCGCAGAATTTCAGCCCGGCTTCCTGATCGATCAGATAGCTGCCGGAAGCCGCCTCCTGCGTTTCCTTCGGCTCCGTTTGTGCAGTTTCTTCCTTTGCCTCTGCCTGCGGTGCTGCACCATGTTCTTCTTCCGACGAAGACTGAGACCCGACAGCCTGCACCAGACCTGCCGGCAGATATTTCTGCACCATGCGCTCCAAAGCGCGGCTCTTTCTTGCCTTCTTAAGGCATTCCGGATCCCGGCAGATATACGCGCCGCGTCCGGAGGCCTTCTCCTTCGCGTCAAGAAGCAGTGTATGCTCCGGTGTGCGAACAACGCGGATCAGCTTCTTTTTTTCAAAATGGCCGCGGCAGCCCGCGCACATGCGAACAGGTTCTGCCATAGATCATCCCTCGTTTTCGGGCTTGATATCGATCTTGAAGCCCGTGAGCTTTGCGGCAAGCCGGGCATTCTGGCCCTCCTTGCCGATGGCAAGGGAGAGCTGATTGTCAGGGACGATAACGCGGCAGGATTTGCCCTCTTCGTCCATGGTCACGCTGATCACGTCTGCGGGCGAGAGCGCCGCGGCGATATACTCCTCAGGGATCTCGCTGTAGCGGACGATGTCGATCTTCTCACCGCACAGCTCATCAACGATGCTGGCGACGCGGCCGCCGCGGGGGCCTACGCAGGCGCCGATGGGATCGACGTCCGGCGCGGTGCTCCAGACCGCCATTTTTGTGCGGGACCCGGCTTCGCGGGCCACGCTCATGATCTCCACGGTGCCGTCGGCGATCTCGGGGACCTCCAGCTCGAACAGGCGCTTCACGAGCCCCGGATGGGTCCGGCTGATGAGGACCTGGGGACCGCGGCTCGACTTGCGGACCTCGATCACGTACACCCGCAGGCGCTTGCCCTCGTACAGCTCCTCGTCGCGCATCTGCTCGTTCGGAGAAAGCAGCGCGTCGGTGTACTCGGCGTTCGAGCTGATCTTCAGGGAGGCGCTGCCGGTCCTGGGATCGATGCGGGAGACCTCGCCGGTCAGGATCTCATGCTCGTGAGAGGTGAACTCGTCGTAGATGAGCCCGCGCTCCGCCTCGCGGATGCCCTGGATGATGACCTGCTTTGCCGACTGGGCGGCGATGCGCCCGAATTCCTTCGTATCCACGGGCACGCGGATCTGCATGCCCGCCTTCGCCTTTTTGCTGTATTTGCGGGCCTGCGCCTCCGTCATCTGCGTGGCGGGGTTCTCAACCTCCTCCACGACGTCGGTGATGACGTACATCTCGATCTTCTGCTTGTCCTCGTCTATCTCGACCACCACGTTGTCCGCGGCGTCCGGGTTATCGCGCCGGAACGCGGCAAGCATCGCCTGGTTGATCTTGTCGTACATATATTCGCGGGGAATGCCCTTCTCCCGCTCGATGTCCTCGATGGCACTGAAAAATTCGGCGTTCATGTATTTTCTTCCTCCGTTAGAATTCCACGTGCAGCCGCACGCTGGCTGTCTGTTTCTTCGTAAAGGTATGCCGCTCGCCGCCGGTGTCGACGGTCACGCTGCCGTCCTCATAGCCGGCCAGCGTACCGATCCATCGCTTCGCTCCGTCCGCGGCGCTGTAGAGGCTGACCTCCACGGTCGAGCCCATGAAGCGCTCAAAGTCCGACGGACGCTTGAGCTGCCGCTCGCAGCCCGCGGAGCCGACCTCGAAGATATAGCTGTCCGGCACGGGGTCCGCCTCGTCCAGGATGGGATCCATCGCCCGGGATACCCTCTCGCAGTCGTCCAGATCGACGCCCTCGGGACCGTCCAGATACAGGCGCAGGTACCTCTGCCCTGCCTCCGTCACGTATTCCACGTCCCAGAGCTCCAGCCCCGCCTCCGTCACTACGGGAAGCGCAAGCTCGTATACCGTTTGCTCGATTCGATTCATAATGATTTCCAGTTTCTGACAATTAAATTTGCTTCAAGAAAAAGAGTGGGACAAGACCCACTCCCGGAACAAAGTACACTGCTCCATCAATATACCATACCGCCGCCCGTAAATCAAGACCTTTTTTGTAATTTATAGTGCCGTTATTTATTATATATGCTTCGCCGGGACGGATCATTCCCCCGGATCGACGGCGGCGCGAAGCTTTTCCAGAGCCTTTTTCTCGATCCGGGACACATACGAGCGGGAAATGCCGAGGCGCTGCGCCACCTCGCGCTGGGGCTGCGGCGGCTCTCCCGACAGTCCGTAGCGCAGGCATATGACCTCCTTCTCCCTGCCGTCCCATCTCTTCTCATTGAGGGCGCAGAATTCCAGCCAACCCGCATTGGGATAGGCTTCACCCAGGCAATCCTTAAGGGCGGCAGACGCCTTCGAGGACTCCCCTCCCCAGAAACGCTCCGACCAGAGGGCATATTCATAATCGTCCTTGATGAAGGTGTTCAGGAGATTGTTCATCTGCCCCATCGTCCTGGAATAGAACCACTTGTTGCGTCCTGCCTGCAGGCGGGTCCTGTTGGTGATGACGTAATCTGTCAGCGTACCTCCTTCCTGGTCCCTCCTGTAGGAATATGTTACTATCGGTTCGGCATATTCCTCGATCTCGGCAGACAGCTTTGAACGGAGTTCCTG
>CALGGN010000163.1 GCA_937915915.1 uncultured Selenomonas sp.
TGTATAATACAGAAAAGAGAGATTGTATTATACACTTGTGGAGGATGGTAGCTGTGGCATCAATGGTTTATGTGAAAAATCCGAATGGGAAAACATACGTCTATGAGAACGTCACCCTGTGGAACAAGGAAACAAAGAAATACACCCACCAACGCAAATGCATCGGGCATCTGGGAGAGGATGGCAAGGAAGTCCTACCGAATCGAAAGAAGGGGGATGCCGCAAGGAAGAAACATCCATCCACGCCACGCTCGATGAACGAATGCTCCGTACTCACAGTTGGTACGTCGACCTTGCTTGAGCATGTGGCGCAAGAAACCGGACTCATGGGTATTCTGCAGCGCGTTTTCCCTACCGACTGGCAGGCAATATTGACCTGCGCCTATTTTCTGGTCAGCGAGGGAAAAGCTCTTTGCCGCGCTGAAAAATGGGTGCAACGCAATCGTGTCCCGCTCAATGCGCATTTATCCAGCCAGCGGATCAGCGAACTTCTGTTACGCATCAAACCGGGAATGCAGCAAGATTTCTTCCGCCTTTGGTCGGCCTCAAACTCGTGCGACGAATATTATGCCATGGACATCACCAGCGTATCATCCTACAGTGACACAATCCCTTTCGTTCGCTATGGTTACAACCGCGATGGGGAGAAACTCCCCCAGATCAATCTCATCATGCTAACTGGCGAGAAAAGCCATCTGCCAATCAGCTACCGCATCATGCCGGGGAGCATTAAGGATGTTAATGCGCTCAAGGAAAGCCTTTCACGGATGGAACTGGCAAAAACCGGGCGGTTGCACATTGTGACGGATAAAGGATTTTACAGCAAGGAGAACATCGATGCCCTCTATAGTTCACGTTACCGGTTTGTGGTTGGTGTTCCATTCACGGTTGCTCTTGCTAAAGATGCCGTGGAAGAGTTTAGGGATACCATTCGCGACCATAAGAACTACTGCCGAGTGTTGAACGATGATCTCTATGCGGCAACCAAATCCGTCAAGTGGGGAGGACACCGTTGCTATTTGCACGTATACTACGATAGTCTGAAGGCAGAAATCGCCAACAAACGATTCGACAGGGAACTGCTCTCATGCTACGAAGAATTAAAGCAAGGCAAGTTTAATCGCATCCACACAGAATACTACAAGAAATTCTTTTTCGTAAAAGACACACCTAAGCGCGGACGTAAGGTGGAGTACAATGAGGACGCAATTCAAAAACACAAGCAGAACACACTTGGATGGTTCGTGCTGATAACGAATGACATCAAGGATTCCGTGCAGGCTCTCACTATTTACCGTCAGAAGGATGCCGTGGAGAAGGGCTTTGATGACTTAAAGAATGATCTGGACATGAAACGGCTAAGAATTCATTCAGAAGCAGCTATGGATGGTAGGCTCTTCCTTCAATTTATTGCTCAAATACTGACAGCGCGAATAAAGGTCGTTATGAACGACCATGGCTGGTTCAAGAACCATGACTTGCAGGAAGTGTTGGATGAAATGAAATCCATTCGAGAAGTTCTTATACTAGGATGCCGTAAAAGTGTCATAACGACCCTGACCAAGTTTCAGTCGGAAATCGTTCATCTGTTCCAACTCAATTTGTGATACGTGTATAATTTTGACGGGATTTTAGGTTGTATTAGTTGCTACAAAAAACACACCACGGAGGTGCCGGATGGCTACAACTAATACAATATTCAAAGATATCCTCGGTGTCAAGGGAATTGTTGTGGAAACTTGTGAAACTTATACCGACAGCAACAAGGTTATACATCTTAGAATCAGAGTGAAGGTCACTGCAAACGAGAGGAACCGCTGCCCCGTATGTGGCCGGAAATGCAAGGGATATGATGCACCGCACAGCCGCAAGGTGTGGCGGGCATTGGATAGTGGCGGCATCGTAACGGAAATCGAGGCTGAGAATTGTCGGATCGAGTGCCCCAAGCACGGAGTATTGACAGCATCTGTCCCTTGGGCATACCACGGCTCCTCGTTCACGAAGACATTTGAGCGGACGGTTGCCTGGCTGTCCAAGGAGATATCCCGTAGTGCCATAGCTGAACTCATGCGGATTGACTGGGCTACCGTCGGCAGATGCATTTCCCGTGTAAAGAATGACTTGGAGCCGAATCCTGCGGGACGATTGGACGGGCTGGTGAACATCGGAATCGATGAGACGAGCTACAAGAAAGGACACAAGTACATTACGGTTGTCGTGAACCATGACACCAATACGGTAGTCTGGGTACACGAGGGACACGGAAAAGCTGTGCTGGAGAAGCTGTTTCGTTCCATGTCGGAGGAACAGAGAGCTTCCATCCAAGTGGTGACCGGAGATGGCGCACGCTGGATTACCGACTGCACCAAAGAGTATCTTCCCAACGCAGAACGCTGTGTGGATGCGTTCCATGTGGTCGAATGGATCAACGAGGCTCTGGATAAAGTGCGTATCGTCGCTTGGCGTGAAGCACAAGCGACAGTGAAGGACAGAGAGAAATCGCACAAGAAATCGCTGGGACGCCCCCGGAAGGACGATACTGATGCTGCAAACCTCAAGGAAGCCCGTCAAAAGGCATCTGCAATCAAAGGTGCTATGTATGCGCTTGGCAAAAATCCAGAGAACCTCACGGAAAGCCAGAAGGAGCAATTGGAAATTGTCACGGCCATCGATAACAAACTATGTCGAGGATATGCCAGAAAGGAGCAACTGAGGCTCATCCTGCATATGAAAAACGAGCAAGAGGCTCAGTGTGCGCTGAAAAAGTGGCTGTGGTGGGCAAGCCATTCCCGGATTCCGGCATTCATTGAACTCGGAAAGAAGATCCGCCGACATTTCCAGCACATACTCAACACGATTCGGTTGGGTATGAGCAATGCCAGGATTGAATCGACCAACAACAAAATCAAGCTGATCATCCGAAGGGCGTACGGATTCCGAAATATCCAAAATATGATGGACATGGTGATGCTTATTTGCTCAGATTTGCACATACTGCTTCCGAATCGTCCGCCAGAACAGTTGGAAGCCGCATGATTGCTATGAATAGGGAAAATTTATACCGGTAGATTACCCACACCTATGCCCGAAGAGCCCAATTTTTTTGCTCATATTTTCGCTCTCTCCTCGGAGCAAGTCTGGAGCGTTACGCCGCTTCCTTTGGCTATCTGTGACAATCCTGCCGCCAACTCATCCATCTCGGCTTCGGACAATTCATGGAGATTCAGTCCCTGCGTATAGTCTCCACACCCGCCCCATCCCAGAGTTTGGAAGCTTAATACCCAAAAACTTCCTTTGCCCGCCGCATATTAGCCCTCACATCTACCCCAAAGGAGCAGCGTGTTTCGCAGACACCGCATTGGATACATTCTCCCGCATGATGGGAAAGTGCGGCGTAATGCTCCCGCACGGTTTCGGGAACGCCCTGCTGGGCAACGGTCAACCAAAGCATTTCATTACGGTGATGCCCACACCCAGCCGCTGGCAGGTTTCATAAAGCCGCTGCCGCTCGGGATCCATATTGGTCAAACGGCCCTCGTAATTCTTGGCTGCCCAAATCTCCTCCACATCCTCCGAGGCAGGCTGCAGGTCATAGCAAGGATTCACGCTGAACATCAGCACCTCGACAGCGCCGCTCTCCACGGCACGCTGCGCCACTTGGGGATTATGACTCGATAAGCCGATATGCCGGATGCGTCCCTCCCGTTTGAGTTCCTTCGCGTACGCCAATACGCCGCCCTGCTCGATTTCCTCCCAGTCGGACAAGGCATCGCAGTAATGGATCATACCTACGTCCAGATAGTCCGTTTGCAGGAGCTGCATCATTTCCTCGAACCCGGCTTTTGCCTCCGCCACATTCCGGGTACGCTTATACTGTCCGTTCTGCCATACGGAGCAAATATGCGACTGGATGTAAAACTTTTCCCGCCGCCCGATCAGTGCCTCGCCCACGGCTTTCCTTACGGCGGGATTCGAGGCGTAAAGATCAAAATAATTCACGCCGTGCCGCTCGGCCGCATCGAAAAGCTCCTTTGCCATCGCGCAATCCTTTTCGGCAAATCCCTCGCAGCCCATACCGATTTCACTGACGTTCAGCCCGGTATTTCCCAGCATACGATAATTCATGTCCGATTCCTCCCGGCTATTGCAAAATTCTGTTCCATTCAGATACTCCTCGGTTCTCGACCTTCCTTGAAAGTCATCATCATATGGTGAGTCAGGCTCCAATCATCAAGCTGGCCTTGAATGTCTTCGCGCTTCACCCATACGGCTTCCTTGAGTTCCGTGCTGTCCATCCGTATGGTGGGATCTCCGTCCAAATCGCAGTAAAATCCCATAAGGATATCCTGCACATTTCCCCAAGGCTGAGATTTATAGTAGCGGATATTTTTGACACGAAGCCCCGTTTCCTCCATGACCTCCCTTGCCACACATTCCTCCAAAGTCTCGCCGATTTCCGTAAATCCTGCAACAAGGGCATAAAAGGGAGTATCACGGTTGGCATACTTCGTCATCAGGATTTCATCCCCATTGGTTACTCCCACAATGACAGCAGGCACTATGCGAGGATATATGGTATTTCCGCATTGCGGACAAACCATTGCCCGCTCCTTCGCGGAATGGCGGGTGCTATGGCCGCATCTGCCACAAAACCGACTGTCCCGATACCAAGCGGC
>CALGGN010000164.1 GCA_937915915.1 uncultured Selenomonas sp.
TGCTTATATTTTACCATGTCTGAGCCGCTCTCTCAAGAAGGGAGAAATATTCTCTGAAAATTTTGATTCGACACATTGCCATGAATATCCTGCTGCCCACCACAAAAAGAGGAATTGCCGGTTGTCGTGGCGAACTATTGCAGGAGATTGTAGTGAGGCGCATGCCTCGTGCCGGGGGCAGAACGATGCATGATATATAGTAAAATAATTTATTAAAAATATTAAAATCAAATTTACATTTTATATAATATATGATATAATCCACACAAGAAGGGAGGATTGTATCATGTTGGCAAAAGATGTGCTCCGTGTTCTTGGAATAACACGCCCTACACTGACCAAGTATGTCAAAACGGGCATAATCCGAGTGACCGTCTTGCCAAATAAGCGGTATGACTATAGCGAGGAAGATGTATACGGATTCTTGAACAAGGACATGAAGCGGAAAACTTTTGTTTACGCCCGTGTATCGACCGCCAAACAGAAGCCAGACCTTGAAAATCAGATTTCTCTATTGAAGCAGTTCTGTTTTTCCAACGGCTACACAATTTCAGGAATATATTCTGACATTGCCAGCGGAATCAGCTTCGAGAAACGCAAAGACTTTTTTGAGATGCTGGATGAAGTGCTGGAGGGACATGTGGAAAGAGTGGTTGTCACTTATAAGGACAGACTATCCCGCGTAGGGTTCGGACTATTCCATCATCTGTTCCAGAAGTATAACTGCGAAATAGTTGTCATGAGCGAAGTCGGCTCCGTCGAGCTGGACACCCAGGAAGTCTTCGAGGAGATTGTGAATCTCTTGCACTGTTACTCCATGAAACTGTGTTCCAGCCGCAGGAGACTCAAGAAAATCAAGGAGGCGATTGACGATGCCGAAGAAGGCTGAAGATTCTTTGTCCAGAGTTGAGAAGCACTTTATTCGTCCGTCTCTCCTTGGTTCCCAATGATTGTGGATTTTTGCCACAAGGCCAAGAATCTTTACAATCACGGCAACTATATTATCCGCAACAGATTCATCAAAGATGGTTACTGGACCAGATATGAGGAGCTTGACCAAATGCTAAAGCAGGATTTGGAATATCCAGACTATAAGTCCATGCCAACAGCCCAATCCGCCCAACAGGTGCTGCGCTTGCTGGACAAGAACTGGGCATCCTTCTTTGCTGCCATCAAAGACTGGAAACAGCACAAGGAAAAATACCTTGGGCGGCCCAAACTGCCCAAGTACAAGAAAAAAGACGGCAGGTTCATCCTTGTCATGACGAACCAGAACTGCAAGATGGAAAATGGTGAGATTCGTTTCCCGAAAGCGCTCGACGGCTTCAAGGTCGCACCAAGGTTTACCGACCGCCAGAATGGCGGTAAAGAATTTGATACCTTTCAGCAGGTGAGGTTCGTCCCCCAAGGTGCATACATCGTCATGGAGATTGTTTATACCATAAAGGCCGTGCCGCAAATGGAAGACAACGGTAGATATGCAGGCATTGACATTGGCGTGGACAATCTGCTGACAATGGCAACCAGATAGAGGGCGTAGTGCTACGTCCAGTTGTGGTAGTTGCTGCGTAGACCGCCTGCTTGGTGAGAGGATTCCTCTTACTCGGCTTGTCGAGAGTAGTTAATGAGCAATAAAGTTTATTAAAAATCTTAACATTATTTGTTGAGTTTGGTCATAAACATAGCATGGAATCAAGGATTCTGAGATGTGGGGCTGTGAAAAAGTCCCCCTAGAAAAAAAGAGACTCCCGTCCAGAGCATAATGATATGGGTGCATATCAAAGCAGCGTGAGGGATTTATTTTCATATTTCGTGAATTAATGCCCTGGCAGTTCATTTTGATACCCGAAATGAGCCTATATTTGCTTCCGACTCACGTGTTGTTTTTCGTTGTCGGTTCACTATATTCCCTTAGGATCTGTTTAGGGAAACACTGATTAATTCAGTTCCTAAGAGCGGTTATCTGCGGAGAAGATGGCGGTTGGCGTATTGACAAGGAGGCGGTTTGCTTATGAAGAAAATATCGAAAATGGTAGGCGCGACGATGCTGTGCGCGGGTATGATGTTCTCATCTGCCGTTTGCGCAAGCGGCGGCGATGAAAACAATACCTTCGCCGAAGGCGCATACAAAGCAAAAGTGATGGAAAGCATCGGGCATGGGAAGAGGGTTTATTTTGCAGGCCCGCTGTTCAACCAAGCGGAAAAGGATTTCAATCTGGCGATGACGAAAATACTGGAAGAACACGGCTATCAGGTCTTTTTGCCGCAGCGCGACGGCATCGAGGCCGTGAAGTTGGAAGGCAAGACGGAAGAAGAAGTTGTCAGGATGATTTTTGAGTTGGATGTCCGAGAGGTAAGGAACGCAGATATTGTTTTCATGAATCTGGACGGCCGGGTTCCCGACGAGGGGGCTTGCGTCGAGCTTGGCATCGCTTACGGCATCGGGAAAAGGTGCTATGGCATCAAGACAGATGCCCGTACTGCGGAAACCATGTTTGAGCTGAATCCGATGATAAGCGGATGCATGATAAAAATTTTCAGGAATTTCGACGGCGAGAAACTGAAAGACGAACTCATGCAGTACTTATCCGAGAACGAGCTTTAAGGTGAAAAAGGGATTAATGGCTAAGTTATTTTTCGACAGTTCCTTAGTGGAGGACAAGCAACGAGTGAAAAAGGACGTATTGCATGGCTGGATGCAGCAAAAGGCATTGCTATCGCATTCGTAGTTGCAGCACATTCTATTGGAGGGGAATGGTCGAATGTCTTATCCCCCATAAGGATGCCTATCTTCTTTGTGGCAGCAGGTTTCACTTTGAATCTGCAAAAATGGCAGAATCGCAAATATGAATTTTTCCGCTCACGCGTAGAGCGTCTGCTCATTCCCTATTTTTTGCTGGAACTGCTGTTCTGGCCTATTTGGTCTGTACGTGGGATGTTTCTGCCTCGTGTGGGAACAGAACTGCCGCCCATCGAGGCTTTGGGCGGCATCTTGGGAGGCAATTCTGTTGATCTTCCTCTTGTTGCATTGTGGTTCCTTCCTTGCTTTTTCCTGGCAGAAAATATTTTCCTCTGGCTTTTCCCGGCAGATCAAGCATTGGGCATAAGGAGCGTATTGACGGCCTTGTTCCTCAGCGCTTTAGGCTATCAGCTCGGCTGTATGGAGCATCTTCCCTGGGGGTTGGATATTGCGCTGTTCGCTCAGGGATTTATCCTGACCGGCAGGTGGCTCCGAGCCAAGGGACTGGAGAACCTTTCGGGCATTTGGAGCCTGTTTTTGCCGCTTTTCCTGCTGGCGGCGCAGAGTCACGTCAATGACTATTTCAACATGGCCGCGCGCATGTATGGCAGTTATCCTTTGCTTGCCTATGCCGCAGCGATTGGGGGGAGTATTCTGCTTATGCGAATCATGCAGCTTTTGGTGCATGATGCCACATCCGACGCACACGGATGTGCTAGTGTAGCAGGTTTCAAATAACTTGCTGTTTGAACGCAGGATAAATTTTCG
>CALGGN010000165.1 GCA_937915915.1 uncultured Selenomonas sp.
GATCCTACACCTCCTACCTCTTCGAAAAGGGACTGGACAAGATCCTGAAAAAGGTGGGCGAGGAGGCCGTGGAGACCATCATTGCCTCCAAGAATCAGCGCAAGGAGGATATTCTCTACGAGATGGGGGATCTTTGGTATCACTGCCTTGTGCTGCTGGCCTATCACAACATCCGTCCGGAGGAGCTCTTTGAGGAGCTCATGAGCCGCAGGAAGGGCGGGAGCTACCATAAGTTCGAGGGAAAGACCGGCGTGCGTCCGGATATGTGAGGGAAATCGGATGGATCAGCAGGAATTGTTGCGACAGGTTCTGGGGCAAACGAGGTCTTCGGAATCTGCGCGCGGGAAAAACGGAGAGCCGCCTCCGGCGGAAAAGCAACCGCCGGAGGGCGCAAAGCTTCTTCCCTTGTCGGAACCGGAGCTGCTTCCCGATACGCAGGTGAATTTTCTGGAGCTCATAGAGCTTCGCACGACACAGCGGAAGTATAGCGGGGAATCCCTGACAAGCAAGGAACTGTCCTATCTGCTCTGGTGCACGCAGGGCGTGAAGATGGCAATGCCCAACGGCGGCAGCAGGCGCAACGTGCCCTCTGCGGGCGCAAGACACGCCTTCGAGACCTATCTTTTTGTGCAGCGCGTGGAGGGACTCCCGGCAGGCTTTTACCGCTTTCTGGCATTCGAGCACGCGCTGCTTCCTTTGCAGGAGCTTTCCGCAACAACGGATGCGAGGGAAGATTTTTTGTCGAGCTTCCACAGCAGGCCCGTCGTGGAAAACAGCGCCGTCACATTCGTCTGGGCAGCGGAGCCGGAGCGCATGTTCTATCCGTACGGCGCACGGGGCATCCGTTATCTCTACCTCGATGCGGGCCACGTCTGCGAGAATCTCTACCTCGCCGCAGAGTCCATGAGATTAGGAGCCTGCGCGCTTGGCGCCTTTGAGGACGAGCAGCTCGGCACGGCGTTGGGGCTGGATCAGGCAAATGGGGAATTTGCGATTTATGGTGCCGCAGTGGGAAAACTCTGATGGCGGAATTGGATGTATATACTAGAAGCCGTTAGTATTTACCAAACGAAGTGAAGGTAAATATTTACGGCTTCTGTATATACAGCGTCCGGAAATGGGGAGTAATCTCGTTTTGGTAAATTTTTTTGAACGCGAGTATAGTGAGCGTTGATGATAGGTGCAATCAGGAAAATGATTTGGGAGCATAAAGCCAAGCTGCTGCTGGCGGAGCTCTCGGCGAAATTTCAGATCGACTTGCCCGGGAAGGTGGAATTCAGACCGACAGGACTGCCCGGGCAGAAAGCCTATACCTACGATCGGGACGGGCAGCAGGGCATGGTGATCGATCTTGGACAGCACAGTTCCTATCAGGATGTGGAATGGTCTGTCTATCATGAATTCCGGCACATGATGCAGTACGGTTTTTTGGATACGGCTTATATCTGCCGCTGCCGCAGCCTGACGCGTGACAGGAATTGGTACTTGTTCTCGCCCATGGAGATCGATGCCCGTGTTTTTGCCAAGACCAAGGGGCAGATCGCCGACAAGCAGGTCTTTGAAGCCATCGGGGACATGGACACCTTCCCGTCCTCACGCAGTTTTCTGTACCATTGCATGGCTGTATCAAGAAAGTATGGCGTAGGTTGAGTATTGTGTTCGCGAAACTCATTCCACGAATGCCCGTGAGCCTTATAGTTCCTTGGCTCACGGGCTATCTTCCTGACGGCTTGTCTGACGATTATAAGGCGCGAGAAATCAACTTGGCCAAGTGGTAAATGCTGCCACGTTCTGTGTATGGATTTCTTTTCTGGAAATAATAAAAATTCACGCAATTTGGCACCAAACATTGACAATTGCTGGCAAGTAATGCTATAATAATTGGCACGATATTGTACGGAGGATGTGGTTTCAAAGCACAGGGACGTGTCAAATCACACTTATGTCAGACTCTCTGGGAGGTGAATCCAATGGCCATCAAAAGCAGACTCTTATCCAAACTCAAATCCACCTACGTAACCTTGGACATGGCAGCCACCTCCCATTCACAGAAGATGCATCCTGTGCTTCATAATCTGATGGAGGCAAAGTCTCTTTGTCAGCAGGGGCTGACGGAAGAGAACTTTGCAAAATATGGGGAAGTTTATGACGGCCTCATCATGGCTATTCGGCAGGTACTCTCCTGTGAAACGGGGAGAGATGCCAGAGAGATTGTTGGCCTGTGCGAAGAACTCTTAGAGCATATTGTGGTGGAGACCGGCAAGGAAGAGCATTTCAAAAAAGAGATGGTATTCCTGCCCTATAAGGCTAGTATGTGGGATTCTCTGGAAAGCGTGTGGCGGGCAGCTTATGAGGATAGGGATAACTGTCTGGCCTATGTGATTCCGATTCCTTATTGCGACAGAAATCCGGACGGGACGGCCAAAGAGTGGCACTGCGAGAGGGATTTGTTTCCGAAGGATGTGCCTACTTTGGATTGGCAGAATGTGGATTTGAAGTATATGCATCCAGATGTAATTTTTTACCATTACCCATATGATAATTACAATGCCGCCACATCCACGGATTCGGCCTATTACTCCTTCAATTTAAAGGATTGCACGGATATGCAGGTTTACATCCCCTATTTTGTGGTGGGCCGCCGCTGGCCAGAACTGCACGTTGACCTTTCGGCCTACAAATACATGGACTTCATGGTGGTACAGCAGGAGCATATGCAGATTGCCCCCATGAGCTTCTCCAAAATCAAAGAGGGGGAGGAGCCCTGTTTTGAGGACTTCCTGCCCAAGGAGAAAATCTTGGCATTGGGATCCCCCAAAATAGACAGGATTTTTTACTGCGAGAAACATCCCCGGGTGCCGCAGGAGTGGCTGGATCATATCGGAGATCGCAAGGTTATTTTCTACAATACCAGCATTTCCGGGGCCCTGCAGCAGGGAGAGCGTTTCCAGAAGAAGATGGCCTATATCTTTTCCGTCTTCAGCAAGCGGGATGATGTAGTGCTGATCTGGCGTCCCCATCCTTTGATGGAGTCTTGCATACAGTCCGTCAGGCCGGAGCTTTACGCGGGTTATATGCAGCTGAAGCAGCAGTTTATCGACAATAAAATCGGTATCTTGGACACCACGCCGGATATGGAGATGACCATAGCCATTTCAGATGCCTATCTGGGGGAGGCATCATCCTCCGTGCCCAGCATGTTCGGTTATGCCGGCAAGCCCATTTTCTTTGTGGGCGACTGGCTGCTCTGGCGGGAGCCTTCTGTAGCGGAGCGTGCCGCCCTGCAGGTGGGTGCCCATATCTACGACGAGGAGTACAGCTATTTTCTGGCACCCGGCTTCAACAAGTTCTGCCGCAGGGACAGGGTTGCGGGGAAAATCGAGTCGCTGCTGGATTTCGGCGATACGCCGGACAGCAAGAACTACAGCACCTTTATACGGGACGAGGACAATCGCAAGTTCTACTTCTCCCCCGGCAGTGCCAAGGCATTCCTTATCTACGACCCGGACACGGGAGAGTGTCGGGAGCTTCCCTTTGAGGAGCCTCTGGAGTACGGCAACTTCGGCGGCGCTCTGAAATACGAGCATTACCTGTACTTCCTGCCCTCCCGCTACCCGGCCATCATCCGGCTGGATGAGGAGACAGGAGAACTTAAATATTACAGGGAATGCCTGCAGGAAATTCTGCCTACGGTTACGGCGGAGCATATGGAGCTGATGGGCGGTTGGGCCTGGGGCTGGGTTTCCTATCCGAATCTTGTCTGCGTATCCGCCCTGCAGTCCAACAATGTGATGAAATTCGATCTTGCCACCGGAGAATACTCATGGCAAAAGGTAGGCCCCGAGGATTGCGACTGCGGCAGCATGGTGGAAGAAAGCTACGGCTGCGGCATCTTCTGGCTTTTCCCCTGGCGAACCACGAAAATACGTCGCTGGGACACCCATACGGGCGAGGTGGAGGTACTGGACGAAAACGATTATCCAGAAGGCTATCAATGTCAGACCGATTGGTGGAACTTCAAGGATCAGTATAAATTCTCCATGGTTCTCCGTCTGGACGGCTATGTCTGGCTGCTGCCCGCTTACGGCAGCATGGCCATGCGCCTGAATATGGCGGAAAAAAAACTGGAAAAGGTGGAGCTGGGGCTGCCCTTTACTTGGGAGGAACGAAAATCCAACTACTTTATGCAGCAGTCACCTGTTCTCAGCGTGGGCGTCCCTTGGATACCGGGCTACATACCCTGGGACGAGGATCTGCCGGAGCGTGCCATTCAGATGACCAATGACCGTAAGCTTTACTGGTACAATTTCCGCACTCGGACCTATCGCGTGGAAGATTGGAGCCTGACAGAGCAGCAGCTCAGGGAATGGTCTACTCCTGTGGGGGAAACCTTCGGGCGCTGCGGCATCGACGTGCCCTATGCTACCAGCGAGAAACGGGAGACCCGCTCCATCAGCCAGTTTATCGACTATGTGCGTGAGGGGCGCCACGACAGGGGAAAACAGCGTCGGGCTTGGTCGGAGCTGGCCAACAACGTGGACGGCACCTGCGGCGAAAAGGTAAAGGAAGAAGTTCTCAGGAGGCTGGGATGATGTCAAATCAGATTCCGCTCCTGTTTACGGCAGGCGCAACCCTGCAGCCAGATACAGGTTTTTTTCAGCGGGAGGTGCCAAACAGGCTGGCCACAGAGGGCTTCTATCTGGCAGATAAAGGCAGCAGTTTGGAACTCAGGGACAGCCGCTATCGCTTCGCTGTTGCTACCTATTCCCTGGATTTTGATACCAAATACCTGCACATCTACGACTATGCACCGGAGCAAATCTGGGGGACTTACAGGGGGGACTTACGGGAAGCTGCTTACAGCGTGGCTCCATATATTTTTCGGGAGCGTTGCTATTTCCGCGTAACGGTCAGGCGGGAGGACGGGGAAAACATCACGGCAGAGGAGGCAGCAGTGCTTGGCAGCACATTGCTCTTTATTTCCACGGCAGAGCCCAGGCAGCTCAAGGTATTTGAGGCTGAAGTTGAGCGCGCTGCTGCCCGTATCGGGAAGCTGCGGGAATCGGGAGAGCTGGCTCTGGCCCTGCTGACAGATACCCATATGACAGTCAACGGCACTTGGCAGGACACGGCGGCGAATCTCTTGGCACTGCATCAGAAGGTGCAGATGGACGGGGTTATCCACTTGGGCGACCTGACCGATGGCACTGTCTCCCGTAAGCTCACCTCCCGCTATGTCAAATCCATGTTGCAAGATATGGGCAGGCTTCAGGTTCCCGTGCATATTGTGCCGGGAAATCATGATGCCAATTATTTCCACGGCAATCCTGAGGTAATGTCCCTCCATGAGCAGGCAGCGCTTTATCAAGGCCATCTATGTCCGCCCCCTCCAGGGGGCGGGGGACCATCGAAGATGGTGGTGGGG
>CALGGN010000166.1 GCA_937915915.1 uncultured Selenomonas sp.
CTCTTTGTCCTATCACGGGTCAGCCGGATTTTGCGAAGATTTATATTTCCTATGTACCCGCTCAGAGGATGGTTGAGAGTAAGAGCCTCAAACTGTATCTCTTTTCCTTCCGCAACCACGGGGATTTCCACGAGGATTGCGTAAATACCATAATGAAGGACTTGATAAAGCTCATGGATCCCAAATATATCGAGGTTCAGGGGATTTTTACGCCCAGGGGCGGTATTTCCATCGACCCGTTCACGAATTACGGAAAGCCCGGCACGAAGTTCGAGGAATTGGCATGGAAGCGATTTGCGGAGCATGATATGGCAGGTATGGATAAGGTCGATAATAGATAGTCGAGGAATGCATTTTGAAGAAACGACAGAAACGAATTGCTTTGATCAATGATATCACGGGGTTTGGCCGATGCTCCATGACGGTGGAGCTGCCGCTTATCTCAGCGCTGAAGGTGCAGGCGTGTCCGCTGCCGACGGCGCTTCTTTCCGTGCATACGGGCTTCCCGTCCCATTACATCGATGACTATACGGATCGCATGCGCCCCTACATGGCGAACTGGAAGGAAAACGGAATTGCTTTCGATGGCATTGCGACGGGCTTCCTTGGCTCCGTGGAGCAGATCGATATCGTGATTGATTTTATCCGGCAGTTCCGGGGGCAGGGGACGGTCGTTATGATGGATCCCGTGATGGGGGATCATGGGAGGCTTTATTCCTCCTATACGAAGGAAATGTGCGTGAGGATGCGGGATATGCTGGTTTATGCGGATCTGGTGACGCCGAATCTCACCGAGGCCTGCGAACTTCTGGATATGGCGTACCCCGAAGAGGGACAGGCATCCGACGGTGATTTGAAAGAAATGGCGGAGCGGCTTTCGGAACGGGGCCCCTCGCAGGTGGTCATTACCGGTCTTCATCGCGGGGATTCCGTGCAGAATTTTATCTATGAACGCGGATGTCCCGTACAAGTGTTGGAAGCAGCCAAGATCGGGGGAGACCGTTCCGGCACGGGGGATGCTTTCGCAGCCATCGTGGCGGCAAGTCTTTTGAACGGGGAAAGCCTGCGGGATGCGGTCAAAAAGGCGGCGGATTTTATCAGCAAGGCGCTTTCCTATGCGGAAGAATTGGATCTTCCTTGGAATTACGGGCTGCCGTTTGAGGAATATTTGACGGAGTTGAAATAGTGTGCGTACAGGAGAATGCCAATGATCGTCTATGCGACCCACAAGGGCGGAAAGTATCTCCCGATACGGGAAAGCCTTCGGATCCAGCCGGAGGGGAAACGGAATCTCTATATCAATCTCACGAATCGCTGTGACTGCGCATGTATCTTTTGCCTGCGGCAGATGAAAAAAATGGCGGAGGAATCGTCCCTCTGGCTCAAGCGGGAACCGACTGCGGCAGAGGTCAAGCGGGAACTGTCGGAGGTGCCTTGGGAGTTCATTGCCGAGGTGGTGTTCTGCGGCTTCGGAGAGCCGACAGCGAGACTGGATGTGCTGACGGAGCTTTTGCGCCATGTGAAGGCGGATTATCCGGGGCATCCGACGCGGCTCAATACGAATGGTCTGGGAGAACTGGCCTATGGGCGCGAGATATCGGCGGATTTCGAGGGAATTCTGGATACCATTTCCATCAGCCTCAATGCTTCGAGCGCGGAAAAATACCTTGCGCTGACCCGGGCGAAATACGGCGTGGCATCCTATGAGGGAATGCTGCGTTTTGCTGAGCACAGTAAAAAGTATGTGCCGCATGTGGTATTGACCATCGTGGATCATGTGAATCCTCCGGAGGAAATCGAGAAGTGCCGAAACATCTGCGAGAGCAGGGGACTTGTCCTGCGTGTGCGTCCCTACGAGGATCATTGAGGAATTATGCAGAAAATCGCTTCGGTTACCGAGGCTGAGGCACAAAAACATAGAACCGGCCTGCATACCTGCACGCCGGTTCTATTTCTTGGATACCATAAATTGAAAAACCCCTATTCTCTTTTTTGTCTTCCCCTGCATGCCTCGCGAAAGCACGCTGTGTATTCCATTGCTCAGCCAAACAATTGTTGTAGACCAGGGAACGCTTCTTCCGGATTTCTAACGCTGTGCTCCTTTACGCCACATGACAAGGTACGCTGCAGCCACCCGACTGCATTACGTCCTGCTCCGTCTCCGTGGAATTATTTTCTCTTCATACGCTGCACTTGCTAGTCAGACCGGAACATGGAAACCAAAGATACAAAACTCAATAGGCTTCACATCCTTTCCTGATACTACCGAAGAGAGCCTGTTTCGGCACGACCGCACCTTTCCGTTCCCTTTGCCCGCCGGGACTCCGTTTCCGAATGGTTTGCTAGTCTTCCCTTCCCTATGACCATAGTATAGCATAGGCGTCAAATTTTTGCAAGGGTTTTGTGAAGAAACTTCTAAAAATTTTGAGATGAATGATTGTTCAATCGTTCATTGCTCTTTCGCGCGGAATCTGCTACAATGCGAGTATCATGCTACAGTTTTTGAAGGTGGGAGTCATGTTTCTATTTTTTATCTTGACCGCGTTGCTGATCGCTCTGGCCATGGGAATGAGCTATTGGCTGACAGGCTTCGTTGCGGAGGGAAGAGTTTTGCGGCTGGTGCGCGGTCTGCTGCTCCTTTTTGACGGGGGGTTGATCGCGGCTGTTTTCATCGGACCGAAATACTTGCGGGATATTTCCTTTGCGGTTGAGGTTGTCATGTTTTTGACCGTCTTGATTGTCGTTCAGTTCATCTTTTGCGTGCTGGTGGGGCTGGCATTGCTTTTGCGGCGCGCGAGGAAACTGGTCGTTGAGGACGTTCCCTTTGACGGAGGCAGACGGAAACTCTTGCAGCATGCGGCTGTCTATCCGGCGGCTGCCTTTGGCATGGGGCTCTACGGGAATCTCTGGGAGAGGAACCAGACGGTGGTGAACCGCTATGAGATACCTGCGGGAGTGCCGGGAAATCTGTCGGGCTTCACGCTTGCACAGATCAGCGATGTGCATATGGGCATGTTCTATTCTCTGGAGATGCTGCAGGCGCTTTTGCGGAAAGCGGCAGAACTGAAACCGGATGTGCTGGCCATCACGGGGGATATCTTTGACCATGTGAAAATGAATCCCGAAGCAATCCGCCTGGTGGATCGCTTTGTGGATGCCTTTCCGCGGGGAATCTGGTACTGTCATGGCAATCATGAGCATCATCGGGGTATTGGGCCGATCGAGGAAATGCTCCGGGAGACGAGGCTGCACGTGCTGGTCAATGCGGCGGAGCCTGTTGTGGACGGGCAAAAGCTTTATATCGTGGGCGTGGATTATCCGATGCACCGTCAGGTTTTTCAGCAAGAGAAAGCAGCGTACTTGAAGACGGCGATGCAGGCAGTGCCCGGGGATGCTGTCTGCGTGCTTCTGGCGCATCATCCGGAATTCATCGATGACGCGCGGGAATACGGGATACCCCTGACGTTGACCGGGCACACCCACGGCAGCCAGTTCGGGATTTTCGGCGTGCCGCTCTTCCCGGTGTTCAAATATACCAGAGGTATGGTGCAAAAAGATGGCTGCTACGGGTATGTGCATGTGGGAAACGGGAGTTGGTTCCCCTACCGCTTTGGCTGCCCGCCGGAAATCGCTCTGTTCACGCTGAAGGGCAAGGCGGTCTGAGATGCGGGGAGCGGATGAGACGGCGCTGCGGGCAGCGAGGCAGATGATCCTGCGGGGAAGGGCGCGGGAGGCGTTCGAGTCTCTGAAGGAGCTGCTGCACGGGGCAGATCAGGAGTTTTTAGCAAGGGAAAGCTGGCGCGTGCATGAGCTGATCGGGGCATGCTTCCATGACATGGCGGACGCGGAGGGCGCGGCACAGGCCTATTTCTGCGCGGCGCAAAGCGATCGCTACCTTCGGAGCCAGCGGGAGCATTTTTCCAATTATCTTTTTATCCTGCACTATCTGCCAGAGATTTCCCATGAGGTCCTGACGGAGCAGCATTGCTTGTACCATTCCCTCTATCGTGATGCGGAGCCGTTTCCGCCTTGCGGGCCGAGGCGGCATCGGAAGCTCCGTGTCGGCTATCTGGCGCCCGATGTTCTGGAGCAGGCAGCAGCGCGCTTCTATGAGCCCATGTTGACGCTTTGGGACAGGTCGGCATTCGAGGTGTTCTGCTACAGCCTGTCCGGGCGTTCGGACGCGTTCACGGAACGCGTGCGGGAGTCTGTGACAGCCTATCGGGAGGTGCCGGAGATTTCCGCAGGGGAAGCCGCAGAACTCATCCGGCAGGACGAAATCGATCTCCTGTTCGACCTTGGCGGTCACAGCGCGGGCGGGACAACGCTCCCTATCATGAGCTATCGTGCCGCGCCTGTGCAGCTTTCCGGCATCGGATATTTTGATACGACAGGGCTTTCGGAGATCGATGCCTTTCTGACGGATGGGATCCTGGCTCCCGCCGGGGCAGAGCGGGATTTCGCCGAAGGGCTGCTGCGGCTTTCCTCCGCATTTGCCTTTGTTCCTTCCGACGCGATGCGAAAGGTGGAGCGTCTGCCGAGGGAAAAGGGAAAACCTCTGACACTGGGCTGCTTCAACAACTTCATGAAACTCAATCCGGAGGTGCTGGGCTGCTTTTCGGAGATTTTGCGCGCCATGCCCGAAGCAAGGCTCATCCTGCAGGATACAACGCGCATTCCCCTGAGGCTGGGTTGCCTGTCGGAGCGCATGGAAGCGCTGGGGGTCCCGATGGAGCGCGTGGAGCTTCGGCTTGGTACAGATGATTATTTGAAGGAATATCAGGATATCGATATCATGCTCGATCCCTGGCCCTATCCGGGGGGTGCTATGACCGCGACAGCGCTTTACATGGGTGTTCCCGTCGTGACGATGGCAGGGGGCCGGCACGGAAGCAGATTCGGCATGAGCCTTCTGACGGCAGCGGGGATGCCGCAGCTGATTGCGGAGTCCCGACAGGACTATGTTTACAGAGTATGCAGCCTTGCCGCAAATATGCGTGGTTTGGAAGATTTGCAGGGGTCCTTGCGCAGGAGGCTGGAGGAGTCACGCCTGCTGGGTGCCAAGGGATGGATGCGGGAACTGGAACGGGAGTATCTGCGGCTTTGGAGGGAGAAGGAGCAGTATGCGGGAAATTGAAAGCCGGGAAGGGCTGCTTCAGCTGATCGCGCCGGGGCCTGCCCCATGGAAGGTGCTGGTGGTGGAAAGCCTGTTTTACTTGAGAGAGCTTTGCCGTATGCTGCCGAATGCGGAGATTTCTGTGGTAACGATTTATGAAGAGGTATTGGAACTGGCATCCTATCGCGCCCTGCCCGTGAAGTGGACTTTTTTGGATTTTCGGAAGGAGAGGCTTCCTTATGAAAAGGGAGCTTTCGACCTTATGCTCGCGGAGCCGTGCCTCACGGATGCACTGGAGCCCTATGAGCTTCTGGCGCAGCTGGGGCGGCTGCTGAAGGATACGGGCAGCCTTGTGACGGAGTTCTTCAATATACGCTACTGGCGCGTCTTGGAGGGACTTCGGCAGGGCTATTATCCGGAGCGTCAGCGCAGGTTCTATGCGAAGTCGGAAATCGTTCCGCTTCTGAATGATGCGATCTTCAAGGAGATTTCCTTCGCGCCGCTGAAGCAGGACGCGGGAGATGGAGCCAAAGAATGGGCGG
>CALGGN010000167.1 GCA_937915915.1 uncultured Selenomonas sp.
CCGTCCGCGCCCGACGCGATGGCCGCAAGCGCCATCGGGCGCACCATGCGCCACTTGCCCGTGCCGTGGCTCGGATCCACGATGACCGGCAGATGCGACAGATGCTTGACCGCCGCCACCGCACTCAGATCCAAGGTATTGCGCGTATATGTCTCATAGGTGCGGATGCCGCGCTCGCAGAGCACCACATCGGGATTGCCCTCATTCATAATATATTCCGCAGCATTCAGCCACTCATCAATGGTCGCCGCAAGACCGCGCTTCAGAAGCACCGGTTTCCCGCACTTTCCGACCTCCTTCAGAAGACCGAAGTTCTGCATATTCCGCGCGCCAATCTGCAGCATATCCGCATATTTCGCCACCTGCTCGATGGCCTCCACCACCGTGACCTCCGTCACAATCTTGAGTCCCGTGCGCTCACGCGCCTCCGCCAGATACTCCAGCCCCTGCTGTTCCAACCCCTGAAACGAGTAGGGAGATGTGCGGGGCTTGTAGGCGCCCCCGCGCAGGAACTGGGCGCCTGCCGACTTCACGATATCCGCCGCCTCGAAAAGCTGCTCGCGGGACTCCACCGCGCAGGGGCCTGCCATCACGACAGGCGTCCCGCCGCCAATCTTCACCCCATCCACATCAATGACGCTGGACTGCGGATGGAACTCGCGGCTTGCCAGCTTATAGCTCTTGGAAATCGAGACGCTCTGCTCCACGCCGTCCATGGCGTCCACAGGCACCGAGGCCAGCTTGGTCTTGTCCCCGATCACGCCCACGATCTTCTGCTGCGATCCCTCCATGACCTTGGCCTCAAGGCCCACGCTTTCCACAGCCTCGATAACATCCTTGATGTTCTGCGCCGAAGCGTCAGGATTCATAATGATAACCATAGTTTCTCCCCTTTAGAAAATAGATAGATACCTCACTCCGGCTTTGCACGCAAAACCGGAAATGCTCCCAGATTTCTGAGCCAGATGCTCTTTTTCCGCACCGCCTCAATGGACTCCTCCAACTGCCCGGGGGCAGCGTCTGTTTCCAGATCGAAAAAGAAAATATAGGCCCCCAGCTCTGTCCTTGCCGGGCGGGACTCGATCCGCACCATGTTCACGCCGCGGAAGGCAAACTCCTCCAGCACTTCGCACAGGCTGCCTGCGCGCTTTCCGTCGATCTGGCAGATCAGGAGCACCTTGTCCGCAGGCAGAAGCCTCTCGCCCTCGCCCCTTCTGCGCACCTCAAAAAAACGAGTGCTGTTTGCCATATTGTCCTGGATCTCAGTGGCGATGGTCTGCAGGCCGTACAGCTCCCCCGCACGCTTGGTGCAGATGGCAGCCCATCCGCTTTCCGCCGGAGCCTCCGAGACGATTTCCGCCGCCCGTGCCGTGCTCGGCGCCGTCAGCAGTTCCGCATCGGGGTACTCCCTCCGCAGATAGGCGCGGCACTGCGAAATCGGCTGCGCATGGGAGTAAATGCGCCGGATTTCGCCGGAAGCGCACTTCGCCATCAGCTGATTGTGCACGGGCCAAATGAGCTCCCGCACGACCTCCAGACGATCGCTGCGCGCCAGCGTATCCAGCGTGATATTGACAGAACCCTCCAAGGAATTCTCCACAGGAACGACTCCCGCATCCAGTGTGCCATCCTCGACAGACTGCAGCACTTCATAGATCTCAGGGCAGATGACCAGCTCCATCGGCTCGGGCAAGAGCCGGTCCAGATAGATTGCCGCTGCCTCGCTGTGCGTGCCGCGCGGGCCAAGAACCCCCATTTTCTTCATACCGCAAACCCTTTCTGTCAAAGTTCCCCTTTCAGCTTCATCAGCTCTGGACACAGCTCACCGATGGACTCTGCCAGATCTTCCTTCGGCTTCAGCAGGTCGAGGACAGGCTGCATCATCCGGCGAAACTTTTCATCGTCCTGCATCAGCGCCAGAATCGCAGCCGTGTTGGCGGCATCCGCCAGCGCTGTGTGCTGCGTCCCCTCGAAATTCCTGTCCATCGCTCCCAATGCGTGCTTCAGAGCCAGATGATTGTGAAGCCCCAGCCGGTCATCGAACTGTTTCTGCAGATCGACCCAATGCGCCGTCAGCCAGCGTGTATCGAACTCCTTCAGCTTATAGCGGCACTCGTTGCGAAATTGCTTGAGATCCGACATGCTCCAGGAATAGATCGTCACCTCTTCCTCGCCGATCCATTCCATGAAGCGACGGAAGGCCTCCGCAAAATGCGGATGCCCCTCGACCATCTCGTTGGTAATGCTGGTGAGCCTCGTGATATGCTTTTTGATCTCCCCGTATTCGGGCATCACATAGCACTGGAACTCGCTGACCTGTTGGAAACTATCATCCAGCCTGACAGCGCCGATTTCTATCACTTCGTCGGTAAGGCTCCTGCGAACCTCCCGATATTCCCTGCTGATCGGATTCATTTCTAAATCCATGACTACATGATACATCGTATCACCCTGCGCTTTCTGGCCTCACTGATTTATCTCTCATTCTTCTTCATATCTTCTCTATTTTACGCTATCTTGCCCGTTTGTTCAACCTGTTTTTATCTATGAGCATTCAGCGAGCACAAGCCCGTCCCATTTTTTTGTTTTTGCGGGAAAAAAAGGATTGAAAAAAAGGGGGCGTTTGTAGTATAATAAGGGCGAGTGAAAAGGATTTCACGTCTTTGTACCGGATAGAAAGGATGATGATGATGAGTTTCGGCGTAACATCTGCATTGAATTCGCTGAACCGCACGCATAGTTCGGCTGCGAAGCATATCCAGAACATCGCGACCGGCACGATGTACTCCACTGCCGCGAACGGAGCTTCCGAATATGCCATCTCGCAGCGCATGTATGCAAATATCGGCGCGATCCGCCAGTCCAACATCAATGCACAGAACTCCAATTCCATGCTGAAGACGGCGTCCGGCGCGATTGACAACACGATACAGTCCTTGAGTTCCTTGCAGCAGACACTGATCAACGCCAAGAACGGCACCAATGGATCGACGGATTTGGCTGCGCTGCAGAAGACCGTCGATCAGACGATCTCCCAGATCAATGAGAATGCCAATGTCACCTACAACGGCCAGAAACTTCTGGACGGCTCCGCCGGCAGCGTGACGGTCGCCGGAGCATGGGGAGATACCGAAGTCCCGCTGGGCAACATGACCTCGGAGGGGCTTGGTCTCACGGATGCGCAGGGGAATTCCACCATCAACGTGACGGATGCGGACTCCCTCGAAAGCGCACTGAATACGGTGACAAGTGCCTTGAACTCTGCCGTCGCGTCGCAGGGCACGCTGACGGAGGGCTTGGATGCCACGTTGGACGAGGCGACCACCCTTGGCGCATATGAGCAGGGACTGGAGTATCAGTCTGCCAACTATACGGTAGCGGAGGAAAATCTCACGGATGCCGTATCGACCCTCAGCGACACGGATATCGCTTCCGAGATCACAAAGCTCAGGAGCGACCAGACGACGGAGCAGCTTGCCATGTTCGGCATCAAGGCCATGCAGACACAGCAGGCCAGCGCCCTGAAGCTGCTCGGCTAACGAATAAAGCAGCATCGAAAGACATAACGCGAGCCACGGCGATAGAGATTGCCGTGGCTCGCGTTATGTCTTTCGTTCTGCATTCATGGGCGCGATGTCTGGCAGTATCCGCGCTTCGTAGGCGTGCGTATGCACGACTGGCGTTGATAAAAATTTCTCATCCATTCATTTAAGGAAACACTGATTAAATGAGCTTTTGTCATTGTCGAAGGATTTTTCTGTCAGGCAAGAAAGATGCCGTGAAGTCGTAGCAGAGCTACGTCGAACGGCATCTGACGCAGCATGACAGAAAAAGACTCGGCAAGGGCAAAGGGGAATTAATCAGTGTTTCCTTAAATTTCTGATCAAAGATAAATATCAGAGATTCCCCTTGGCACGAAACCTGTCCGCCCGCATATGGTAGTAAACATCGTCGTCGATCATTTGCAGCATGATGTCCGCGAATTGGGGGTCGAACTGCGTGCCCCGGCCGCGTTCGATCTCGCTGCGCACGATGGATTGCTCGAGAATGTCGCGGTAACTTCGGCGCGATGTCATAGCATCGTAGGAATCCGCCACGGCAATGATCCGCGCCTCGCAGGCGATCTCCTCGCCCTTCAATTTGTCGGGATAGCCGCTACCGTCCCATTGCTCGTGATGGGAACGCGCACCAAAGGACAGCTTGGGGGAGTGATCGATCTTGCTCAGTATGTTCGCGCCGATGACGGTGTGGGATTTAATCAAGACGATTTCCGTGTCGGTGAGTTTCGCCGGCTTGTTGATGATGGCATCGGGGATGCCGATCTTGCCGATGTCGTGGAGCATTCCCATACAGTATATCTCCTGCTGCTGCTCCATATCCATTCCCGCCAGCTCGGCGATGCGCCGTGAGTATTCGGCGACCCGCAGCGAATGGCCTTGGGTGTAGGGGTCTTTCGCATCAATGGTTTTGACGAGGGCCATAACCGTCGCATTGAACAGCCGCTCGATGGTCGCCAGGCGCTCCTCCGCAAGGCGTGTCTGGCGCTCGACCTCCCGGCGCATCATCTTATTGAAACGCTCGTTTTCCAGGACGCGGCGCACCCTTTCCTGCACTGCCATCGGCGAAAAGGGCTTGCGTATGAAATCCGCCGCCCCCCGCCGAAAGACCTCCGTCTCGATGTCGATGTCGGTCTCCGCCGTCAGGATAATCACAGGGATGTTCCGCGTTTTCTCCTGCCGCTTCATGACGTCCAACACCTCGACACCGCCCATGCCGGGCATATTGTAGTCCAGCAGCACGATGTCCACATGGTTGCCGTCCAAATAATCCAGGCCGCCACGGCCGCTGTCCCGCTTGATTACCTGCACCCTCTTGCCCAATACGTTTTCGATCATGTGCAGGTTGACGTCGATATCGTCAATGGCAAGAACCACCGGTTTCTGCTTATCAAACCCTATCCTCAACTTCGCTCGTCCCTCCCATATGAAAATACGCCCCCTCGCATGCATGCAAGGGGGTGATATCATTTTACTCCCGCACGGGCGCGGGCTCTGCATCCACTTCCACGGCAGGGACACGGGAAACGATGAGAGCCATGGCCGCGGCAAGGCACACAAGTCCTGTGGCAAGTCCCAGCCAGCCGTTCTGGGTGAAACCGTCCACCGCATAGCCGACCAGACTGCATGCCGCCACCACCATCACATAGGGAATCTGCGTTTCCACGTGATCTAGATGATGGCACTGCGCCCCCGCAGAGGCAAGGATCGTGGTATCCGAAATCGGCGAGGCATGGTCGCCGCAGACTGCGCCGGACAAGATCGCTGCCACGCAGAGCACCAGCATGGCGGATGCCTCGGCACCGGCGCCAAGCACCGCAATGGCAATGGGGATGAGGATGCCGAAGGTTCCCCAGGAAGTCCCCGTCGCAAACGCAAGCCCTACGGCCACCAAGAAGAAGATCGGGGGCAGGAACATGATGACAGACGCATGGGCATTCACCAGCGCGCCCACATAGCCGCCCAAATCCAAATACTTGTCACTGCAGATGCCCGAAAGGGACCAGGCAAGGCACAGGATGAACACCGCGGGCACCATCGCCTTGAATCCCTGCCCGAAGCACTCGCAGAAGGAAGAAAAGCGGATGATTTTGCGCGGCAG
>CALGGN010000168.1 GCA_937915915.1 uncultured Selenomonas sp.
GCTTGTGGGCATAGACCGGATCCAGCGCATGCTCCGCATCGATAAAGGCCGCAATGCCGCCTGCCTTCTGCGCCTCGGCAATCATGTGGAGCGTGACCGTCGTCTTGCCGGAGGATTCCGGCCCGTAAACCTCAATGATGCGCCCGCGCGGCACGCCGCCCACGCCAAGGGCGATATCCAGCGGCAAGATTCCCGTCGGAATGACCTCCACGTTCATGTTCACGGCAGCTTCTCCCAGCCGCATGATTGCGCCCTTTCCGTGATCTTTCTCAATCTGCTTCAGTGCGCTTGCAAGCGCCTCTTTCTTATCCATCTGGGCATTCTCCTTCTACTGTTCTGCTCATACATCAGTTGCCTGATTGCTGCATCTATTATACTGGACAACGTTCATTTCCGCAAGACGGATTGTCTTTTTGTAAAGGACATTGTTCCATAAAACATGTGCATCACAAACTTCAGTGTTTCCTTATTTGACTGCGCTGCAAGCTTTCCATGCCTCCCGATAGCATGCCTCCAGCTCCCGCATGTACTGCTTGCTGTCCATGAGCGCCGATTTCTGCAAATGCTCCCTGAGCCCTGAATGATAACCTGCAATGAGCTCCACACGCTTCCCAAGCTGTACGGCCTTCTTGATATATTCCATGGGAGTCTCTGCCACCAGCTCCGCCAGATCCCCGTTTTTCAGGATACTCGCGCCGAATCGCGCGCCGTGGCTGCGGCCGCGCAGCGTCACAACGGGAACGCCCATGTAAAGCGCCTCGCAGGTGGTAAGCCCTCCGTTATAGGGCATCGTATCGAGCGCAACGTCAATGTCACGGTACTGCTCCAGATAATCCGGGCTGTACGGACGAAGCTCCACGCGGTCCACCGGAAAGCTGATCTTGCTCAGACGCTCCATGACGATAGCACGCCCCGAGGGAATGCTGCATATTTTGCTCTTGAGCACCAGATGCGCCTCCGGCACCTGCTCCATGATCGCACGCCAACAATAGAGCACATCATCCGAAACCTTGGCAAAATTATTGAAGCACCCATAGGTCACGTAGCCGTTCCGAAAGAACGGTGCCTGGATGCCTGCCTGGGGCATCTCCCGCACCAGTCCCGGAGCGTAGCAAAGATGACAATGTTTCAGCCGCAGGATTTTTTCCGTGAAAGCGGCAGTCTTTTCGTGCTCCGGCAGACATGTCACGTCCGATAGAAAATAATCCATCATCTTCAGACCCGTAGTCGCCGTATAGCCCAAAGCGCAGATTTGCACCGAAGCGGCGTGGGCGGCCATGACCGCCAGCGCATTGTTCTGGCTGTGCCCCGACAGATCCACCAGAATATCGATCTGATCCTCCGCCACCATGCGCGCAACGGAGCGCGGCGGGCGGCTGTGCACATCGCGCCAGAGGACATGATGCCTGCGCAGGCGTTCTGTCACAGCATCCGACCGCCCAATCGAATAACAGTAAACGGAAAAATTCTCATCGTCAAAATCCCGAAAAAGGGGCAGGATAAAATTCGCCACGGCATGCTGCCGGAAATCCGGTGAAATATAGCCAATCCGCAGCTTCTTATCCGGAGAGCCGCCTTTCCCCTGCACAGAATATGGTATTACGTCCGCCACAAAGGACTGGTATTTTTCCGCAAGGTCGCGCCCTGCGCCGGGAGCCAGTTCCCGATAGTTCCGCAGAAAAAGATGCTTGCTGTAAAGCTCCGCCGCAACCTCCCGATCCTGTGCAAGGCCGCTTGCCTCCTGCAATGCCTCCGCGGCAGCGATCGGCTCCCCCGCAAGATACCTTCCGTCCGCCAGCCATCCCAGGGAACGGAACAGCAAATAGCGGAGCACCCTTTCCTCCGCATCTTCCAGTTCCCTTGTCCTTTGATGCTGCGCTGTCGCTTCCGGCTGGATGGTCATCTGCAGCCGCCCATGCAGCTTTTTCCGGTCTTCCTCCTGTTTTTTCAAAAATGCATGAATCTCATCTACGACTCCCTGCAGAAGAGAAAGTTCCTCTTTCAGCTCAAATTTTTGCGCTGCCAGACCGCCCAGCACCATGCGTGCACGCAGATGCTCTGGATCCAGAAGAAGCGCATCCCGCGCCAAATTCTCCGCTTCCTCCAGACTGTTATTGTAAAGCGCGGCCTCCGCCATGACGGCCGGCCCGTCTGCCGACTTTTGATTGAGATCGAACAGTTCCCGTGCACAGGCACGCATCCCCTGCGGATCCCCTGCCAGTGCAAACTTATTCGCAAGCCCCAGCCAATTCAATCGTTCGTTCATACTAAACCTCAACGATCACATGAAACCTGATAGAACAAATGCTAAATTCACAACTTATTTACTTCGCCATGCTGTCCAATAAATCCTGCAAGAGTTCCCCTGTCATACTCTCTTGATAGCACGCATAGCCAAGCCGCCTCAAATGAGCCACATAAGGCTGAAGCTCCGGATGCCTGATCTGGTCCAATTTCTTTTTGCGCACGGCGCTCAGTGCATTGCCTTGCTCCCCCGACACAGGAAAGCGCCACACATGCGCGGATGGGTAGCGGGACAGCAGTTTTTCCGCGATCCGGAGCCCCTCAGGATCCAAATCCCCTGCATAGTGAAGTTCCGAACCACCGAGAACCAGCCGATCCAGCAAGGCCCAAGAAGCTGTTTTCAACTGCCCATGCAATGCGACAAGAGCAGTTTTGCATGCGTGCCGCTGCAGCGCATCCAAAAGCTCCGAGAAAACACCGGAATTCTCGACAATCGCCACACGCGGCGCTTGATCCACAATCTGCAACGGCTCGATTTTCTCTGCCCGGACAATCTCCCGAAAGGGAATATTCAGAGGAGCTCCTGCTTCTGCCGCCATGCGCCAATAGGCAATCTCCCTGCCACCGGCAAACGCCGTCAATCCATAGACCGTTGCAAAATTCAGGATATCGTCCCGCAGCAAGTGATGACGATACAAAAGCTCATTTTTCTCCTCCACAGTCTGCGGCAGGGGAAAGGAGGAAAGGTAGGACAATGCCTGCAGGAATATATGGTTTGCCTCCTTTTCCATGTCCAAAGCATGAGGATTCCCGAAAATCCGATTTGCAAAAAAAGGCAATCGCTCATAGGAATCCGGCAGTCTGGAAAGCGCTAGGGAAATTGCCTGAAGAAGCATCGGATTCCTGTACGATTCCGGATGGGAAAGGCGCAGCTTTCCGTAGAACAATGCCTCAAGCCACGATCGCGCCCGGTCGCTTTCCGCCCCCCGCATCAATTCCAAAAGTGTATGCTGGCGTTCCTGATGGCTCCTGTTCTCTTCTGTACGTTTCGTATCCAATTTTCCTGGATATGCCTCCTTCAGGACATCCGGCAGAGAATCCGCTGCGAACCGCGTCTTGCCCCATGCCGCAAAAAACTCCTGATAGGTCACGCGACTCCCCTGCTGCACCTGCCGCCGAAGAAACGAAGAAATCTCCTGCAGGGCTTCCGTTTCCGACTCGCCCAATATGACAGCCCCGCCCCAATGTCCGAGATGTCGGTATTTCTCACAAAAGGTCATCGCCAGTTCGAAAAGCGCCGGCCTTTCCTTGAAATATCGAACTGCCTCCCGCAAATTCCATCACTCCTCCGAGGTATCCTCCAGCATGACCGTGCGCCGCCTTCCGTCCCAATGATAGACTGCCACCGTCACATATGCCGCATTCAACGGGCGGAGCAGTTCATAAATATTAAGAGACGGCACCACATCGTAATCGCCCCAGATTGCTTGGGAGTTCATAATGTAATTGAAGTGCAGCTGCTCCACCAGATGGAACATATCTCTCATATTCTGCTCATCCACTCCCGCAAAAGCTTCGTCCAAGGTGATCAGATAAGGCGCGTCCTTCCCTGCCTCCTGATAGCGGGAATACGCCGCGGAAAAGAGCGGCACATACATGGCCATCGCTTTTTCGCCGCCACTGAACTTGAAGAAGGCTCGATCCGTAAGCTCGCGCTTCTGAATTTTCTCTCCCTGATCGAAATAAAGCTGGAAACGGAACCACTTGCGGTAGTCCAAAAGTTCCCTCACTTTCGTCTGAAAGGATTCCTCCGCCTTGTCCTCAGCATCCTCCGCTTCCGCACGCGCCCGATCGATACGTGTCTGAAAATGCTGTACGATTCGCTTCATATCTTCTTCCTTCAGGGTTTCGGGATCTGCATGCAAAAGCTCTACCAGCTCGCTGGCATCCAATTCATCGTCATCCTCCGTGCGCAGAGGCCTCCACTCCAGGCGAAATTTCAGGCCGCTGGAAGTCTCGCTCTGGCGCATCAATCCGTTCATTTTCCGGATCCATGCCTCCGCCCCGTAAATGCGGTCGCTGATTGTGCGCCCGATGCTGTTCATGATGATTTCCTGATAAATGCGCTTATCCTGTTCCGAAAGCAGATTCCGTTGCTCCTCCAGATGCTGCCTCAGCCAATTCCGCTGCTCATAGGGGCTTTCCTGCCGACCTTCCGTCTCCACCAGAAACAGCACGCGTCCGGACCGATCGCGCAGTTCCTGCCATGCGTTCGCGAACTGCTCCGCATCCTCCGGCTGCATTTGCGGCAATGGAAGAAGCCTTTCCTCAGAGTCTCGCACGGACATCCGATACTCCATCAGCACACCCTGCTCGCCGAACTGGGCATC
>CALGGN010000169.1 GCA_937915915.1 uncultured Selenomonas sp.
CCGCCGTATGGACGTTGGAAATCCCCGCTTCTTTCGCGCCTGACGCAATCATCTTTCCCAATTCCCCGTACGTCACAAGCGCGGAAAAGTCATGCTCCGCGACCTCGCGCCCGACTTCGCGATGGGCCTTTTCGGAAATATCCCCCAGTTCCAGCATATCGCCCAGAACCGCGATTTTTCTGCCTTTTGCCATGCCCGAAAGCGTCTCGAGCGCCGCTTTCATGGACATGGGGCTGGCATTGTAGGCATCGTTGATGATCTCATACTTCGGATGCGCCACGCGCTCAAAGCGCATCTTCGTGGCCTCCAGCTCTCGCAGGCCTTTCATCACCTCTGCGGCGGTCATCCCCATCGCAAATCCCGTCGCAATGGCAGCGAGCGCATTGTAGATATTGTGGCGGCCAAGCATCGGGAGCACATAGTCATGCCGCTCATTCTGCCAGCATATCATGAAGCGCGTCACATCACCGTCCCTGCGGATGCCCTCGCCCCGCACATCAGCATCCTGCTCGATGCCGTAGGTGATGACACGGACGCCCTCCTTTGCTTTTCCACGCATTGCCGCCACATGGGGATCATCAAGATTCAGCACTACCGCTCCTCCCGCAGGGATTGCTTCCACCAGCTCGCCCTTTGCCTGCGCGATATTCTCGATGGAGCCGAGCAGTTCCATATGCGTCTCCCCCACATTTGTCACAATGCCGATGGAGGGAGCCGCCAAAGGGGCCAACGCCTCAATCTGATGCAGCCCGCGCATGCCGATCTCCACCACAGCCGCCGTGTGCTCCTCCTGCAAGCCCAAAAGCGTCAGCGGGAGTCCGATTTCATTGTTGAAATTTCCCTGCGTCTTGCAGACGGGGCCGCGTGCCGAAAGCACTGCTGCCGTCAAATCCTTCGTTGTCGTCTTGCCGTTGGAACCTGTGACCGCCACCACCGGCAGATCGAATTTCATGCGCCACGCACGCGCGATCTGCTGATAAGCCCGCAGCGTGTCCTCCACCATGAGCACAGCGCCTCGTTTCGGCAGCTTCTCTGCCGGGCAGGATTTGGTCACCAGCACGCCCGCAGCGCCCTTTTCCACAGCCTCTGCCGCAAAATCCTCGCCATTGAAGCGCTCCCCCGAAAGCGCCACAAAGAGCACGCCATCGGAAATCCTGCGCGTATCCGTCACCACATCCGAAAACGTCTGCTTCCCCTCCTGACGAAGCGCCGCTCCCGTTGCCTCTAAAATCTCTGCAAGCTTGAACTTTGGCATTTTACTTCCCCCTGATGGCCTCGCGAGCCACTTCCTTGTCATCGAAATGGATCGTGCGATCCTTCAGAATCTGGTAATCCTCATGGCCTTTTCCCAGAATCATCACGATATCCTGCGGCTCTGCCAGCTCCACCGCGCGGAAGATTGCCTTCCTGCGGTCCGCGATGCACTCATGCTGTTTGCTGCCGATTTTCTCTTTGACGCCCGCCTCGATCTGCGAGAGGATTTTCTCCGGATCCTCTGTGCGTGGATTGTCCGAAGTCACAATCACGATATCCGCAAGCTCCGCGGCCAGCCGCCCCATGATGGGACGTTTCGCATTGTCCCTGTCGCCGCCGCAGCCAAAGACCGCTATGATATGATGTTTCGCGATCTGCCGCGCCGTCCGAAGGACATTTTCCACCCCGTCCGGCGTATGCGCATAGTCCACGATGACAGAAAAATCCTGTCCTTCATCCACAAGCTCGAACCGGCCCGGCACACTTGTGAATGCCTCCAAAGCTTCCCTGATCACGGCAGGCTCGATCTTTTCCGCCAGCGCCGCTCCTGCCGCTGCCATCACGTTGTAGACATTGAAAATGCCCGTCACGCGAAGCTTCAGGTCCAGTGTGCCGAAATCCCCTGCCAGACGGAAACTCGCGCCGGACGCATGCACATCGATCTCCGTGGCGCGAAGCTTCGCATCCTCTGTATGGATGCCATAGGTCAGATGCTCGCAAAACGCGTAGTCCAGCATCGTCTGCCCTGCCGCATCGTCCGCATTCACCACGGCCGTCTTGCCCTTTTTCTTGCCATGCCGCCCCAAAAGCGCAAACAACCGCGCCTTTGCCAGCTTATAGCACTCCATCGTCCCATGGTAGTCCAGATGATCCTGCGTCAGATTCGTGAACACGCCCGTATCGAACTCAATGCCCGCCACACGATTCTGGTCCAGCGCATGGCTCGAAACCTCCATGACCACATAGTCCATGCCCTTGTCCCGCATCATCGCGAGGATGTTCTGCATCTCCACCACATCCGGCGTCGTGTTGTGGATGGGATAGACCTCATCCTCCACCATGATCTGTATGGTACCGATCAGGCCTACTTTGAAGCCTGCTTTGCGAAGAATCGCACGAATCAAATAGCTCGTCGTCGTCTTGCCGTTCGTACCCGTGATTGCAACCACGCGCATGGACTGCGACGGATAATCATAAAAATGCGGCACCAGCTTGTCAAGCGCATCATTCAGCTCCGGCACTTGCAGTACCGTCATCCCCTCCGGTGCTTCCATCTCCCGCGTCGTCAGGATCGAGCCCGCGCCCTTTTCCTGCGCCTGCGGAATGAAATCATGCCCATCCACATGGGCGCCGGGAATGCAAACGAACAGCGTCCCCTCCTCCACCTTGCGGGAATCATGCTGTATCCCGGTCACCATCTGTCCGGAGTCCCCAAGGACCTTTGCGCCCTCCACCAAAGCGGCAAGCTCGCCGATTGTCTTCATACCATCCGTCTCCTCCTCCCAAAATATCCCGATATATTATACCGCTATTGGAAAACTTTTTCCATAGAAATTATCGCTGCATCCATGATGCTCCCCACACACCAAGAAGCAAAAAGAGGCTTCCGTGCCAGCCTCTTTTTTATGTATCCACATGTATTTTTATCGCTCGCGCGAGAAATACATCTTCTGCGGAACCTCCATCCCAAGTTCCTCTGTCGCAATCGCCTTGATGCGCTGCGGCGACTTGAGCTTCGCGATCTCGATCCTCAGCCTCTCATTCTCCTGCTCCAGTTGCTGCGCCTGCTGCTGCACCGCGACGAGCTCATAGCCGCGGCTTGCGCTGATGCCGCTGCGCACCACCACGATCATCGCCAATGCCGCGACCAGAAGGAACAGCACACGGGCGCGGGAGCGCAGATTCGTATCAAGCACCATAGGCGTTTTCAAATGCCTCTTTTGCCTGATTTTCGGCGCGGCAACAGGTGTCCGCGGCTCCTCATACGGCACTTCCCCATAACGATATCCATCATCGTATCCATAATCATAATCTTCCTTGCGCTCGGCTAACATGTCAATTCCTCCTTCCTATGCTCGCGTTCATAGAAATTTACTAAACGAAACCATTTCCAGACGCTCGATATGCAGAATCCGTAAACATTTACCTTCGCTTCACTTGGTAAATATTAACGGCTTCTAGTATAACACGTTTTAAATAACTTGCTGTTTCACGCAGGATAAATTTTTATGA
>CALGGN010000170.1 GCA_937915915.1 uncultured Selenomonas sp.
TGTCGTTTTTTACTGAGTTTAACGGTTTCAGGTTATATCTTTAAATCAATATACTTTTTCAATTCCGAATACGATGAGAAAAATAATTCTTCGCCTGAATTTGCCATACTTGCTCTTGTTACTTGGCTTAGTATATCGTAGCCAATAACATTTGTAGTCACATTTTCATCAAACGTTATCCAAATATCCTGCGCGCCCAAATCCACATTACCTAACGCAAGTCTGTCCACATGGAATTGGTAGAACTTAGAAGCCGCTGTTCCTACAAATCCAGCTAATAGTTTTTCATCATGTCCCATCATTTCTTCCTCATTCAAAGATGAAGAAATATACGATGCTCTAAAACACGAATATTTTGCTCCCGTATCATATACCGCTCGAATAAATTTCAGCTTCTCATTTTTTATTATATTGCATTGAACCGTTATGCGATTATCCCTTAATTTCACGCTGTACACCTAACATTACGCCCCCTTCGTCATATTCCCCCATAATAACGCAAGTTTTTCCTTCATCGGAAAGTTTATCAGAAAGAACGCAAAGTTCGCGAAAAGATGCTTTGTTAGGGCTTATTGCGTATAAATGCCCTTTTATATCGTTTATGTCCGTAAAATCTGTAAGTATATACATACACTTAGGATATTCCTTTTCTATTTCTTCCGGGGTTTCTATTTTGGGATTTTTAATCATTTTCAGCATCATAATGCCCCCCTATGTAGCGAAGGAAGATAAGCCCTACGATAATCGTTCGACAGTCTGCGGCAGGAATATGCCCCCAAAGGACGCAGGCCGCATCTCAAAGCCCATATTGGCGCTGTTCGTCACTGCTATCTTTATCTATCTCCGCATATTTGATTTTCGGCTTTCTATCCCTTATTGATTCTAGGAATCTTCTCAAAGTCCTGCTTTTTCATTAGTTGGCCAAGTGTTACCTTTTTGTTGCTTCAAGAGGATTCAAATAGCCCGAATCCCTTGAAATATAAGGCATCACTGGTTTTATGCACTGAACTGCTCAAAATGGAAAACAGGAAAACCAGTCCCTTTGTGAAGGATGTTGCCATGATACCATGGTTGACAAGTTCTAGGGCCAAGGCTATAATAAGTTTCGGTAAAGAACATTGGGAAACAGGAAAATCGAAACAGGGGGCTGGTTACCCCCTGTTTCCTTTTACGTGGACACTGTAAGTACAGGTAAGGAAAGAGATGATTTTTTGTACACGGAATATATTACTTTGCTGGCGGTGCTGATTCTCAGCATCATCGGACACAATATGACCGTTGTCTACGCAACTGCCATCGTACTCGGCATCAAGGTGCTGGGGCTCAATACCGCGCTGGAAGCGCTGGGCACCCAAGGGCTGAATTGGGGCATTATCCTGCTGACCGCGGCGATCCTCGTTCCGATTGCCAATGGGACGGTAACGCTCCATACCATGATCGACTCCTTCAAGACCCCTCTCGGCATCATTGCGATGCTTGCGGGCCTGCTTGCCGCCATGGCAGGCGGAAGCGGCGTAACCCTCCTGAAAAGCACGCCGGAAGTGGTATCTGCCCTGATCATCGGCACCATGGCAGGCGTGTTCTTCCTCAAGGGCATTGCCGTAGGCCCTTTGATCGCCGCAGGATTCACCTATTTCGTCCTGCAGATTCTTTCCCATTTCCAATGATTTCCAAGAAACTCCATGGAGCAAAAAACTGCGGACAGGCGCGTGTGGTGCCTGTCCGCAGCTTTCCATTTTCAAGGACATATTTAAGGAAACACTGATTAATTCCCTTTTGCCCTTGCCGAGTCTTTTCCTGTCATGCTGCGTCAGATGCCGTTCGACGTAGCTCTGCTACGACTTCACGGCATCTTTCTTGCCTGACAGAAAAATCCTTCGACAATGACAAAAGCTCATTTAATCAGCGTTTCCTTAAGAAAACGCTGATTAATTGGTGATGCCCGGATGGGTCATCTGCTCCGGCGACATGATATGATTGAGCTGTTCCTCCGTGAGAATCTGCTTCTCCAGAATGATCTCGCGGATCGGCCGCCCCGTGTTATATGCCTCTTTTGCCAGCATCGCGGACTGCTCATAGCCGATATGCGGCAGCAGAGCCGTCACGACGCCTACACTGCTGTCCACCCATCTCTGGCATTGCTCCCTGTCCGGCTCCATCCCGACGAGCAGCTTGTCCACAAAGGTACGCACCGCATTGGCAAGATAGTTCATGGAGCTGAAAAGGTTGTAGGCGATGATCGGTTCCATGACATTCAGCTCCAGCTGCCCGTTTTCCACGCCGAAGGAAACCGCCATATCATTGCCGATGACCTGATAGCATGCCTGATCCAGCACCTCCGCGATCACGGGATTGACCTTCCCCGGCATGATGGAAGAACCCGGCTGGCGCTTGGGCAGACGGATCTCATTGAAACCGCAGCGCGGACCGGACGCCATGAGACGGAAATCATTCGCCATCTTGATGAGCACCAGGGACGTGTTCTTCAGGGCCGAGGAAACATCCACAAAGCCGTCCGTGTTGTTGGTCGCGTCAATGATATTCGTCGAGGTCTCGAAATTCTCCCCGGTGATTTCCCGCAGCTTCCGTGCAACGGTCTTGATATAGGCAGGCTCCGCATTGAGCCCTGTGCCCACAGCCGTCCCGCCCATGTTGATGAGCCGGATGCTGTCGATCGACCATTCCACGCGTTTGATGCTGCGGCGCACCGCAGACGCATAGGAGCCCATTTCCTGTCCCAATGTGATGGGGACTGCGTCCTGCAGGTGCGTGCGGCCCATTTTCAGAATATCCTTGTATTCCTCCGCTTTCTTCTCCAATTCCGTGGCAAGATAGTCCAGCGCCTTCGTCAGCTTATGGCTCTTATAGGTCAGGCAGACCTTGATCGCCGTCGGGAAAGCGTCATTCGTGGACTGCGCCATATTCGCATGATTGTTGGGCGAGATGATATCATAGCGGCCCTTCGCTTCCCCCAAGATTTCCAGTGCACGGTTGCAAAGCACCTCGTTCATGTTCATATTGATGGAGGTGCCGGCGCCTCCCTGGATCGGATCCAGCGGGAACTGATCCAGGAATTCCCCGTCAATGATCTCCTCTGCGGCCTGCACCAGCGCATTTCCGATTTTCCTGTCCAAGCGCCCCGTTTCCATATTGGCCTGCGCAGCCGCCTTCTTCACCTTTGCCATGGACTGGATGAAATCCGTATCCAGCTTCCTTCCCGTGATGCTGAAATTCTCAATGGCCCGCATGGTCTGCACGCCGTAGTAGACCTCATCCGGTACGTCCATCTCTCCCAGAAAATCATGTTCTTTTCTCATATTTTTCGCCCTTTCTCCCAAAATCTCAAGGAATGGAAATTCAATCTTATCTTGTATTTTGTATACAATATACAAGATACACTGAAATGCCAAAAGAGTCAATAGTTTTTCCTGCGTTTTCCAGTTTTTTTGCAAAAGGTTACAAAACGGAGCTGCCGCAATGTGACAACCCCGTTTTGGTATCACTGCTGCAAGATTTTCTTTACCTTTTGAACCATTTCTACGTCAGCAGGCAACCAGTCAACATGATTCATTGTCGTAGCTGTGAGCCATTTCATATCTTCATGTTCCAATAAAGTCATTTCATCAGAAACCAGTGAGCATAAAAAACATTGCATGTGCAAATGGAAATCAGGATAATCATATTCCACCATGCCGAGTTCATCATCAATTTTTATGTGGGCATTCAGTTCTTCTTTTATTTCTCGTACCAACGCTTCAGCAGGTGTTTCCCCCGCTTCAATCTTACCGCCCGGAAATTCCCATCCATCCTTGAATTCTCCATAGCCACGCTGCGTAGCCAGAATTTTGTCACCTTTTTTTATCACGGCTGCAACTACGTTTACAGTTTTCATACATCCATCTCCTAAAGTTAGGCATTCTCACTCGTGATATAGTCATAAATATCTTCTCGTACGCTGACTTCTAAATTCCAAAACATCTCGACGGCATCATCGCCAGTTCCCTGCATTTTTACCTCCTGTCCGCGTTCCATGTTCATACGACCAAGATAGTAAAAGCTCTTGGCGATATTATCATTTTTATTTTTGCGCACAAAAAGATCTACGTTAATCCCAAGCTCATTTGCATTCTGAAAACGCATAACATCTTCCGATTGTAATGTGCGTTTGTTTTTGGACAAAGAGATTAACTGTGAATTATTGATGAATCGATCATGGTATTGAATGGATTCCTGTATGTCATCAGCTTTGTCATAGTTGATAAATACCGGAAATGTCTTTGTGGTATCATCATATTTATATCCACCGATATTAAGGGGAACGATATTCTGATCCCAATTTAAGATGCGACATACATCTTCGTATTCATATTTTTGATATAGTTGAAAACCGCTATCTTTATACGGATTGCTGTAATTCACTTTATAGCGATGTAAACCAAATTTTACCAATTCATCAACATCTTGTCTGAATTGTTCGTTTGTTAAACATTTTGCGAAACTTTCAGCGATAACATAGTTATCGTCAAGCTGTTTTATAAAAATGCAATTACTAACGGATTTTGCACCAGTGCCTGTCATAAAATTAGCAGTCATTATATTGATAAGATTGTTGATGGTGTTAGGTTTGAAATCTATTTGCCACTTCGTTTTTAATCGTTTCTCTAACTTATGGAATATGTCAGTTGGACTGGTCAATAAGATACCCAAAAGCTCCAACTCATGCGGGCGTTTCCCTTCTGCCCATTTCGTCGATATGAATTTCAGAAACATTTCTTCTGTATCATTGTATTTTGTATGATAATCTCCTTTATCATATTTTTTAACCTGAATCCGTGAAACAGATATGCCAGTTTCACAGAAGCACCTGAAAATTGGA
>CALGGN010000171.1 GCA_937915915.1 uncultured Selenomonas sp.
AAAAAACTAAGAAAAACGGAGATATTCAAAGATAATTAAAGATCATATAGGGAGGATGTATTTTGAGAATGAATGGCGCTCAGGCGGTATTGGAGAGCCTGAAAAAGGAAGGCGTGGATATCGTGTTCGGATATCCGGGCGGTGTGGTGCTGAAGCTCTATGACGAGCTTTACAAGATGAAGTTCCCGCATATTTTGACGGGGCATGAACAGGGCGCCGTGCATGCAGCGGATGGCTATGCAAGGGCTTCGGGCAAAGTCGGCGTGGTGTTTGCTACATCGGGACCGGGGGCGGCGAACCTCATCACGGGCATTGCCACGGCGAACATGGATTCCGTGCCCTTGGTCTGCATCACGGGGCAGGTCGCGAATCCGGCCATTGGCAAGGATTCCTTTCAGGAGGTAGATGTCTGCGGCATCACGACACCGATCACGAAGCATAACTATCTGGTGAAAAATGTCAAGGATTTGCCGCGCATCATAAAAGAAGCCTTCTTCATTGCGCGCACGGGGCGGCCGGGACCGGTCTGCATCGATGTGGCGGCGGATGTATTCAATACGGAATTTGAGTTTGCATATCCCGAAACGGTGAAACTGCGCGGCTATAACGGTCAATATACGGGAGATCCGGCAGAGATCGACGCGGTAGCGGAGGCACTGGAGCAGGCAGAGAAACCCTTGATTTTCTTTGGCGGCGGCGTGACGCTCTCCGATACCTCCGATGCCCTGCGCGCCATCGTGCAAAGGCTGGGCGTGCCCACGGCAAGCACCCTCATGGGCCTTGGCTGTGTGGCGCAGGACACAAAAGGCTATCTTGGCTTTGCCGGCATGCATGGTTCCTACGGCGCGAATATGGCGATTCAGGAATGCGATCTGCTCGTCTGCATCGGTATGCGTTTCAGCGACCGTGTCACCGGACGGGTGGCGGAATTTGCACCGAACGCGAAAATCGTGCATTTCGAGCTGGATATCGCCGAGGTCAACAAGAACGTTGCGGTGGATTATCGCGTGCTGGGGGATCTACGCTGGTCTCTGCCCATCCTGCAGGAGAAACTGCAGGCATCCAAAACGGATTTTGCGGGGAAATATGCGGCTTGGATGGAGCATGTACTGGCTGTGGGGGCGGAGCACCCCTTCTCCTATCAGGAAGACGGGGACATCATCAAGCCGGGAGCATTGATCCGGAAAATCAGCGCCCTTTCCGATGACCGGACGATTGCGGTGACGGATGTGGGCCAGCATCAGATGTGGGCAGCGCAGTTCTTTGCGGCAAGGAATCCGCGGCAGTTCCTGACCTCCGGCGGACTCGGCACCATGGGCTACGGGCTGCCGGCGGCCATGGGGGCGAAGGTGGCATGCCCCGACAAAAAGGTCATTCTCTTTACCGGGGACGGCAGCATCATGATGAACTGCCAGGAAATGGCAACCATCGCGGATCACGATATCGACATCAAGATCGTCATTCTGCACAATTTCATCCTGGGGATGGTGGGCCAGTGGCAGAGACTCTTTTACAATCACCATTATTCCCAGTCCATTCTCAAGGGCAAGCGGGATTTCGTGAAATTGGCGGATGCCATGGGGATCAAGGGCTACCGATTGGAGAAAAAAGAGGAGCTGGAGACACGGCTGCCTGAGATTTTGGCCGAGCCGGGGCCTGCGCTCATCGACTGCATTGTGCCGGAGGACGAGAACGTGATTCCCATGGTGCCGGGCGGCAAGCGGCTGGATCAGATGGTGCTGGGAGGAAAAAATTGATGGAAAATACAGAGATCATGCAAAAATATCTGCTGGCAGTCCTCGTGGACAATAAGCCGGGGGTCCTGACGCATGTGGCGGGGCTCATCAGCCGCCGCGCGTTCAATATCGAGAGCATCTCGGCGGGCTATACGGAGGAACCATCCGTGACGCGCATCAATATCGTCGTGTCCGTAGAGTCGGAAAACGAACTGGATCAGGTGGTGAACCAGCTCGCGAAGCTCATCGACGTCATCAAGATCGTGAACCTCAGCAAAGCGCCGTCCATCGAGCGGGAACTGGTGATGATCAAGATTCGTGCGACAAAGGAGAGCCGTGCGGATATCCTGAATATCGTGAATATCTTCCGCGCGAAAATCGTGGATCTGAGCCAGGAGAACGTGGTGATCGAGCTCACGGGACAGCAGAGCAAGATTGACGCCATCGTGGAGGTCCTGTCCGAGTACGAGATCGTGGAGATCGCGCGGACAGGAGCCATTGGGCTTTCCCGCGGGCCGGTGCCTGTCAAGAGGATGTAGGGAACGGGAGGTGACCCTTTATGGAAGCGGAAGTTTGGCAGGAGGACTGTGGATATGAGGTCATTGACGGAGAAACCGTCATGATGTCCCCGAGACCCGCAGTCGGGCACAATCGTATCGCAGGCAACATCTATCATATTTTCAGGAACTATCTGAAGGGGCGGCGTTGTATTCCGTTTGTCGATGGGGTAGATGTCCATCTGGATGAAAAGAATACCTTTGTGCCCGATGTGATGATTGTCTGCAATCGGGACATCATTCGCCCGGATGGCATCTATGGCGCACCGGATCTGGTGGTGGAGGTTTTGTCTCCCAGCACGATGAACAATGATCTGGGCAGGAAAAAAGATGTTTATGAACGGGCCGGCGTGAAAGAATATTGGATTGTGAGCCCTGTGGAAAAGGCAATCACGGTATATCGCCTGCAGGAAGGCCGCTTCGTACTGGATCATGCTTATGCAGTTTATCCCGATTGGGACTGGGCGCGGATGACGGAGGAAGAACGCGCCCAGGCGCAGCTCTCGCTAAAGGTGTCTCTGTATGATGATTTTGTGATCGATATACGGGAGATTTTTGAGGATATATAGGAAACGCTGATTAATTCGTCCGCCCATCTTGACGTGTCTTGCTTGTCCTCCCTGCGTCGACAAATCCTCGACATAGCACCACTATGACTGCGGTTTGTCTCCTTGGGAGGAACAAGCAATCCACGCCAATCTGGACGACCGCTTTAATCAGTGTTTCCATAGTGTGAAAATCGGAGATGCCGATTTTCACAGGTGGGCTGTATTGACAATCATTCCCAGTGGTGATAGAATGTGCAGGTAGAGAGTCAGTTTTCTTTAGGAGGATGGAAAAGATGTTTCAGAAGACAGATTTTTGGATTGGGCTTGCGGTAGGCGCGGTTGCGGGTATCTTCGGCTATCGCTTCATGCAGGAGCGTGAGCAGCAGCTCGCAATGATGCAGCAGACGGCTCCGACGACGGAGCTGCCTCTTGCTGAGCTTCAGCGCCAGAAGGAGGAGCTGGAGGATCTCATTGCTGCGCAGGAAGCAAAGCAAAAATAAGGGAAGCGTGCTCTGAACAGGGGACTGCCGAGGAAGGTCTGGGCAGTCCTTTTTCATCAGCTTTACTAGAGACTATACTAGAGGCTATATTAGGAGGAAGCGGTTTGGGGATTATGGAGGCACTGCAGATTCCGACGAGTCAGTTGGACTTGTTTCTCCGTTCCGTGGAGATATCATCCTATCTTCCGGGGCGCATACGATTATATTCAAAAAGTCTCATCGGAAATCCGGCGCTGGAACAGGAAATCCAGGCACAGCTCGGGAAATTCCGGGAACTGCGGGAAGTCACAACAAATACCGTTACGGGATCGATCCTCATTCAATATACGCCGGAGCTCCTGCGGCAGAACGAGGAGCTTCGGAAGGCAGAGCAATACATTATGACGCATGCGAGGAGGAAATGACGCGATGAATTATCTTTCCGGATTTATGCTCGGCTCGGCGCTCGTCAGCCAGCTCTTTGGCGCTTCATCCGGCGGCATGGGCGGCAGCATGAGCGGTATGGGAGGCATGGGCAGGATGGGCGGTGCTGCCGGTGCGGCCGGAGCGGTCGGGGGCATTGCGAATCTGCTCCAAAATGTGGGGGGCGGACGAGGTGCCGGACGGCGCGGCGGCGGGAATCAGGGATTTTCGCTTTCGGGGGTGCTTCCTTCCGGGATGGGGCAGCCTTCTGTGCAGGCTCCTCCCGTGCAGAATCAGCGCCGGTTCCCGGCATTGCAGGCGAGGCCGCTGGAGATGGTATCCTCCCTGCCGGGACGTCGCCGCTATCGCGCGAGATGTCTCCCGGAGGAACTGGCGGCTGTACTGGAGGAAAAACTGGCACGGCTTTCCTATCTGCGCTCGTTCCAAACCAATCCCGCGAGCGGCAGCCTGCTCTTTCTCTTTGATGAGGCGGACGCAGCGAAAGTGGACGCTCTTGCGGAGTGGCTGGAAAAGCATATTTTCAGCATGCCGCAGCGCAGCGCCGGAAGCGACGCCGATGCGAGCAGTGCGCTGACGGATGCCAATGCGGGGCAGATCACGCGGAGCGTTCATCATATGGCGCAATCTTTCAGCGCGTGGATCAAGGAGCATACCTACGGCTATTTTGACATCAGTTCTCTGGCATCAACGCTTTTTCTTCTGCGAGGCATCCGCAAAATGGTCATCACGCAGCAGTATCCGACCGGCGTTCAGATGCTTTGGTGGGCCTTGGCCTTGATGAGAGGGTGGCGTGTATGATGTATGGGACCTGTTGTTTTGCGCTGCAGGCGGCGCTCCCTCGTGAGGAGCGCGTGCAGCTTGAGGCACAGCTTCGCCGTTATCCTACGGTGAAAGCGGTTGTGGCGGAGGAACGGCGTGTGCGCGTCTGGTATCAGGGAACGCTGCCTGCGCATGAGATCCGGCAGCATCTGATCGGAACGGTGCGGCGCATGCAGGAGGCAGCGGTGACGCCGGCAGAGCAGCTGGCGGAGTACCGCAGGGATGCGCTGATCTCCATTGCGAGCTTCGCGGCGACGAAAATCCTGCAGAAGACCGCGCCGGAGGCATACGCGAGCTTGAAAGTCCTGCGCACGGCGCTGGTGCTCTGGATTGCCCGGGGCTTCATCCAGAACGGTGTGCAGGGCATGGTGCGGGATCGCCGCCCGAATGCGGATACGCTCACAGCGACGGCGGTCATTGCATCTGTGCTGGCAGGGAAACCGGAGTCCAGCCTCACGCTGCTGGCGCTTTCCAATGGCGCGGAAATGCTCACGAGCTACGCCGCAGAGCGTGCGCGTACGCATATTTCAGGGCTGCTGTCCCTGGATCAGCGCTTCGTATGGCGCATGGAAGGCGGCGTGGAGCGGAAGGTGCCTGTGGAGGAAGTCCGCGCGGGCGACGTGATCGCGGCGCATACCGGCGAAAAGATCGTGGTGGACGGGCGTGTGCTGGAGGGCAGCGCGGCAGTCAACCAGGCATCCATCACAGGCGAGTCGAATCCTGCCATGAAACATGAAGGCTCCGCCGTTTATGCAGGAAGCGTGGTGGAGGCAGGCGAGCTGGTCATCTCCGTGGAAAAAGTGGGAAAGGATACGTCGCTGGCGCATATCGTGCATCTGGTGGAAGAGGCGCAGACGCGCAAGGCGCCTGTGCAGAACTTCGCGGATCAGATGGCGAATTTCCTCGTCCCGGTTTCGTTCTTAGGGGCGGCCATCGTCTACGGTGCGACAAGGGACTGGCAGCGCGTGTTGAACTTGCTCTTCATTGATTTTTCCTGCGGCTTGAAGCTCTCCACCGCGACGGCAATCTCCGCGGCGATCGGGGCAGCGGCGAAGCGCGGCATCCTTGTGAAGGGCGGCAACTATATCGAGGCATTGGCGGAGACGGATACGGTCGTGCTGGACAAGACCGGCACTTTGACGGTCGGCATCCCGCAGATTGCTTTCCTCAAGACCGCGCAGGGCGTCGAGGAAAAGGAAATGATTCTCTTGGCGGCATCGGCAGAGCAGCACTCCGTGCATCCCTTGGCCGTCGCCATCCAGAAATATGTGCAGGAGCAAGGCTGGACCGTGCCGCAGCATGCGTCCTCGGAGACCGTCGTGGCGCGCGGCATGTTGGCTGAGGTGCCTGCATTTGAGAGCTACCGGGGCGGCACGATCCGCGTGGGCAGCCGCAAGTTCCTGGCGGAGAACGGGATCGAGGATGCAGAGCATCTGGCGGAAGGGCTGACCTTCAAGAATCTGCTCTATGTCGCGCGGGACGGGCAGCTTTTGGGCGTGATCGGCATCGAGGATCCGGTGCGTCCGAAGATGAAGAAGACGCTCAACCAGATGCGGCGCTACGGCATTGACGAGATTGTCATGCTCACGGGAGACTCCAAGGCAGTCGCGCAGGAAGTGGCGCATAATATGGACATCGACTCCTACTACGCGGAAATTCTGCCGGAGGACAAAGCGACCTATGTGAACAAGCTCAAGCAGCGCGGCACCGTTATGATGGTGGGCGACGGCATCAACGATGCCCCTGCGCTGGCCTTCTCCGATGTGGGGGTGTCCCTTGGCGGGCGGCAGACGGATATTGCAGCGGAGTCCTCGGCGGTCACGATCCATTCTGAGGATCCGGCGCGGCTCATGGAGGCATTGCAGCTTGGCCGCCGCACGATGGATCTGGTGCATCAGAATTTCATGGCGACGATTCTCGTGAATTCCTCCGCGATGCTTCTGGGCGCGCTGGGGAAAATCAGCCCGCTCTGGGCGGCGGTCATCCACAATACGGCAACCTTGGCGGTGGTGCTGAACAGCTGCCGGATCTTGCAGCCGACACAGAGCTTTTTTGCACGGAAAAGATATTGATGGAAAGCTTTCCTGCTCAAAAAAGTTTGGGCGGGAAAGCCTTTTTCTTTTTTTCACAGGAAAAGAGGAAATGTGCAAATCACGGCGAATAGTGTATAATAAGCGTGATGTGAAGTTTCCGAGATAGCAGGAAGAAGGGACGTACAAATGGCAAGGATGAAGAATTGCCCGATGTGCGGCAAAGTGTTTCTTGCAACACCCGGCAGACGGGTCTGTATTGACTGCAGGGAGGCTGAGATGCAGCGTGAGCGTGAGATCGTGGCGTTCGTGCGCGAGCATCCGAACAGCACGATTGCTGAGATTATCGAGGCAACGGGCGCTTCCGAGAAAATGATCAAGCGCATGATCGAGGAGGGGCGCTTTATCGAGTTCAGCCAGAATATCCACTATCCCTGTAAGAAGTGTGGGAAGCCAATCGTGGCGGGCAAATATTGCAAAGCCTGTTATGAAAGGATGCAGAAGGCGATCCGGCAAGCACATGCGGATCAAATGCTGGCGCATCTGCGCAAAAAGTCCGGCGGTTCTGCGGAGAAGGAAAAGAGCACATATTCCGAGGGGATGCAAAATATCATCGGGAAATTGTTGGGGTAGAATTTTGATGAGGTCATGAGTTGTGATGATTAGGAGGAGATTCGAAAATGGCAGGTAAAATGAAAAATTGTCCTGTGTGCGGAAAGCTTTTTGTGGCTACTGCGAATATGCGTGTGTGCAGGGATTGCATAGAGAAGGAGCAGGAGCAGGAAACCGAGGCCGTCAACTATGTGCGCTATCACCCGAAAGCCAAGATTCCGGAGATCGTAGAGGCGACGGGCGTGAGCGAGGCGCTCATCAAGCGGCTGATCCGCGAGGGGCGCTTTGAGCAGGTGGGCATCAAGCTCTGCTATCCCTGCGAGAAATGCGGTGCGCCCATTGTGGTCGGCAAGCTTTGCAGCAATTGCTCGGAGGAGCTTCAGAAGGAACTGCAGCAAGTAAACGCGAAAAAGATCGTCAGCCATGTTGCGCCGAAGCCCCAGTCTACAACTAAGGGCGGCATCCGTTCCAAGAGCATCTTGTGATGCGGCTTTCACAAAGATATGGATTTGCCAGAAAATCGAAGGAAATGGGAGATAAAAGAAGAAATACGGGGGAAATGACCTAAAAGCAGGAGTTAAGACTCCTGCTCTTTTTTTCGATAGAGGGGGTGAAGGATGGAAAAGGGATGCTTGTCCCGTAGGAATGGATTCCGTTGATATAGCGTTACAGGCGGTGGATGAAATGATTATCAACAACAATGTACAAGCAATCGCGAGCTTTTATGCCGCAAATTCCGCTACGGGCACGAAACGGGCCCGGGCAGCGGAGCAGGCCGCTCCGAAGGACGAGGTCGTGCTTTCCAACAATGCCCAGAGCTTCCGTGACATGCTGAAGGAGCTTCACGGCATGGATGGCGTGCGCCAGCAGCGAGTGGAGGAACTTTCCCGGCAGATCGAGAGCGGGACTTACAACGTGAGCTCCGCCAATATCGCAGCCAGCATGCTGAACGTGCGGTTCTGACGGTGCGGCCATGTGGAATGAATTGCTGGACGTGCTCGGAAAGATGAACCTGGTGTACCGGGATGTGCTTGCGCTGGGCGAGAAAAAGCACGGCACACTGGTGGCTATCGATATGAAGGGGCTGGACGCTCTCCTGAAACAGGAACAGGAACTTTTGCATAAGGTCCAGAAGCTGGAAAAACAGCGGAAGGATGTTATGGGGAAGCTGGCTGCTTCAGTGCGCGGGCTGACACCCGAAAGCAAGATGGAGGAGCTTTTTTCCTATGCGCCGTCCAAGCCGGTGGAAGATCGGCTGAAGGCTTTGCACAAGGGGCTCAACGAACTGCTCCGCAAAGTGGAAGAGCGCAACCAGAACAACAAGATCCTCACGCAGGCGGCCCTTGACGCGGTGGGCTTCCATCTGAACCGCTTGAGCGGGGCAACGGCAGGAACCACCTACGGCAACGGCGGAGAAGATCGCGTGAGCCAGAACAAGACCTTGGATTTCAAGGCATAGGAACTGGCGGCAAATAGATTTTAAGATAGTTCCTAAGAAAGGACGACATGAGAGAAGCGATCAAGGTCATACGCAAGCAAATGCTTTTGAATACGAGGCTTTTGGAGCTTTTCGAGGCGCTTCGCGAGGCGCTGCGGACGGACACGTCCGGCAGGAATGTCAGCCGGGCTGTCCAGCAGATGGAGCCGCTCCTGTCGGAGTTTGCGAAGCTGGAGCGGGAGCAGCAGAAGTTCCTTGGGGAGCGTCAGAAAAACAATATGTGGGAATTCGTTCAGGCGCAGCCATCCTCTGTGGAAAGAGATGTGGCCTTGCGCCTGCTTCAGCAGTTGGGGGATGTGCAGCAAAGACTGCGGTCCGAGTCGGAGGAAAGCCGGCTCCTGCTGGCCAGAAGCAAGGAATTTGTCGATTTCCACATGAATGTGCTCTCCGAGACGCAGGCAGGCACGACTTACGGCCCGCAGGACGCAGAACGGGAGCGGGAGCGGGGCATGCGGCTTTTCGACCAGAATGTATAACAAACAGATACATCATTGCATAGAAAGAGGGAGACAATATGCGTTCCACATTTTCAGGGCTGAATACCATGGTCCGCGGCATATTCGCCAATCAGCTGGCGCAGGATACCACCGGACATAACATCACCAATGCGGGGACCGAGGGGTATTCCCGCCAGAAGGTGAATCAGGGAGCAACCAGAGCACAGCTTCAGAACTCCATCTACGGAGAGGTATTAGTCGGGACGGGCGTGGATTCTATTTCCCTGACGCGCGCCCGCAATATCTATGCGGATAAGCAGTTTTGGGCAGAGACTTCGACACAGAGCTACTATTCTGCGATGCAGACAAATTTTGACAAGATTGAAGCGGCCTTTGACGATTCGGATGATACGGGCATCCAGCATGCAATGGAAGAATTCTACAGCTCATGGGTGGATCTTTCCACATCGGCCAGCACGTCTGCCAACCGTGTGACGGTGATTGAAAAAGGGAATATCTTTGCGGATGCGATACGGACCTCTGCAAAGCAGCTTCAGGAGCAAATCAATGCGGAGTATGAGGATCTCAGGCTGAACCTGACGAAGTTCAATGACCTCACGGATAAAATCAAAAACCTCAACCAGAACATTATGACCATGGAGTCCACGGGCGCGGCGGCGAATGATCTAAGGGACGAGCGGGATTTGCTGGTGGATCAGCTTTCAGAATACATCAGCGTGCATGTCTATGAGAGCAGCAATGGCATGTACACCATCGTGTCCAACGGCATCTCGCTGGTGAACGGCAATACAAAGCTTACGCTTCAGCTTTCGGAGCCGGTCGCGAATGATCGCTATGGCCTCAACGACTACTCCATCGAAATCAAGGAATCGGGAATCGTGTTTCAGCCTGTCAATGGCTCTTTCAAAGGTCATATGGACGCTATCGCGGAGGACAAGGGATATTTTGACGACCTTTCCAATATGGCGGCGTTTCTGCTGACGAGTTTCAACGCACAACATAAAAAAGGGGTAGGTATTGCAGCGGACGCGACAACGGGCATCAATTTCTTCGGTGCCTCGGATACAACGGGAAACACCTATTCCTATGCGTGGGATGCGGCGAACCAATGCGTGACAGGAGGCCCCGATACGCTCAAGGGCATTCAGGTCATCAATGAGCTGGAGGTGACCGAAAAACTCCGTGCGGATGGCGGAGCAGGCTATGTCGCAGCGCGAGCCGATGGGAACGGTACAGGAGACGGCAGCAACGCGGTCCTTTTGAGCACCCTGTTCAATATGACACAGTCTGAGATCGCGACCTATGATAATGCGGCTGAGGCTGGGGCGGAACGCTCGATCGGGGAGATTTCCCTGAGTAGCTATTATACGCATGCGATGGCGCGTCTGGGCAATGACGCACAGTCTGTTGATACGAAGAGCGAAGCCCAGGACGATGTGGTCGCGCAGATCGTGAACTGGCGCTCCTCCACGTCGGCTGTGGACTGGAACGAGGAACTTTCCAATATGCTTGTGTTCCAGAAAGGCTACAGCGCGTGTGCGCGTTGCTTGACCACGATGGATGAGATGCTGGATCGCTTGATCAATAACACGGGCGTAGTTGGCAGATGATGATAAAGGATAAATCACAGAGGTGAAGGAAATGGGAATCCGTCTGAGCAGCAACCAATTCGTATACAATTACAAGATATCGCTCAACGAAGCATATGGCAAACAAGCGAAGCTGATGGAGCAGGCCGATGGATCGAAAATCCATCGCCCGTCGGATAATGCTGTGGACTATGCGAAGCTTTTGCGGTATAATATATCCAGCAACGAAAACAGCCAATATCGGACGAATGTGCAGACCGCGCTGTCATGGATGAAGACCGCCGATGCGTCGGCGACGCGGATCGTGGAAATACAGAAGACCATCAAGGAAAAGGTCGTAGCGGCTGCGAATGATACAAACAATGAACTCGACATGTCTGCTATTGGGCTGGAAATCATGGCAGGGATACAGGAAATCGTTGCACTTGGGAACAGCCAGGTAGGGGATCGGTATGTCTTTTCGGGACAGCAGGATCTCGTTCAGCCATATACGCTCTCTGAGAGTCCAGAGTTGAAGCGTGGTTGGGCGAAGACGCTGGATGACAGCCAGAAGGCTTTTTTTACAGGTGTCGATACAGCCAGCGGCATCAGCCAAATGCTGACGCTCTACGATGACGAGGATAATACTTATTATCTGAACACCTTGACCGGTGATGTTTACACCAAGGAGTTCGTGGAAGAGGGATATAAGGACAACGTGGCAAAAGGGCAGACGACGGTCGATCCGGAGAATGATCGCGTGGCGACCCTGTCCTGCACGCCGGAGTATGATAGCGACGGAAACCTTATAAGCTGCACGGGAACGAAACATGCTGTGAATACAACCACAAACTATACCGTGGGCGGGGAGAGCTATGTCAATTTCACCGACGGAAAAATAAAAGAATATTTCAAGAACACGGGAGAACTCACCGATAATGGGGAGCAGGAAAGATTTTATACAGAAGGTGGCCTTACCTTGCGGTTCGCGTATGTGCGACAGCAAATTGCAAGCTATTCGGGGGATGAGAAGAAAATTGACATGGTAAAGCTCAACGGCGCTGTGGATCCGAACTCGGATACGGTGAATATGACAGGGCAGGAGCTTTTCGGATCGGATATTTTCGATGATGCGAACTCGGGGTATAGTGTGCCGTCAGGTGTTGCCAGCCTGAACAATGTGCTGGGTGTCTATCAGAAAATCTATGGGCACTTGGTGAGCAGCGACAGGGAATGGTTGCGGACCGATGGCATCACGCTTGCGGATCAAGCGCATTCGGTAACGGTGGAGGCTCAGACCAAGATTGCTGCGAGGGCGCAGCTCTATGAAAACGTGACGGATATGCTGACGACGCAGGGCGAGAACATCACGAAGGACATCACGGATGTGAGCTCGACCGATGTCGGGGAACTGGCCATGAACCTCATGGAGCAGCAGACACTGTACAATCTGGCGCTTTCCCTTGGCGCAAGGGTAATCCCCCAATCTTTGGCGGATTATCTCTGATAAAATTATACTCACGAAAGAAAAAGCCTTCCCCTAGAGGGGAAGGGGGACCGCGAAGCGGTGGATGAGGTGGTGAGCTACGCTGTTCCATCCACCTCATCCGTCAGCCT
>CALGGN010000172.1 GCA_937915915.1 uncultured Selenomonas sp.
ATCAAGGAGGAAAGGAAATGGATTTCACCCATCTGCTGGTGCAGCAGCTCATCAACGGTGTTTCCCTCGGAAGCATCTATGCGCTGATTGCATTGGGCTATACGATGATTTACGGTATCATAAAACTCATAAATTTTGCCCACGGCGATATCTACATGGTGGGCGCTTATATCGGATTCTTTGCGATTACACAGGCAGGGATGTCCATCGTGCCTGCCCTTTTGGTTTCCATGGTGGTGACAGGGCTTCTGGGCATGGTGGTGGAAAAGCTGGCCTACAAGCCGCTCCGCCACGCGCCGCGCATCTCCATTTTGATCACGGCCATCGGCGTCTCCTTTTTTCTGGAGTACACGAGCATGTACTTCGTGACGCCGACGCCAAGGACCTTCCCTGCCGTGATCGACAATATTTCCTTCAATCTCGGTTCCTTTGTCATCAACGGGCAGCAGCTCATGATCCTTGGCATCACGGTGCTGTTGATGGCAATTCTGACCTTCATCGTGCAGAAGACCAAGACGGGCAAGGCCATGCGCGCGGCTTCCTTCGATACAGAGACCGCTCAGCTCATGGGCATCGACTCGGACCGCATCATTTCCCTGACCTTCTGTATCGGCTCGGCCCTTGCCGCCGCTGCGGGCGTTCTGGTGGGTATCTATTATAACACCATCGATCCCCTCATGGGCATCATGCCGGGGCTTAAAGCGTTCGTTGCTGCGGTTCTCGGGGGTATCGGCATCCTGCCGGGCGCTGTGGCCGGCGGCATCATCCTCGGCATCATCGAGGCGCTGGTGTCGGGCTTCCTGTCCTCGACTTTCCGCGATGCAGCCGCCTTTGCCATCCTGATTCTCGTGCTCTTGGTGAAGCCTTCGGGTCTCTTCGGCAAGAACACCCGTGAGAAAGTGTAGGTGGCGGATATGAATTTTTTACGCAGAAATGATTTGATCATGCTCATCTTCGGCATCGCGCTGTTCGCCCTGCTGCAGGGATTGATTTCCGCAGGCGCGATCAGCTCCTTCTGGCAGCTGAACCTGCTCCTGATCGGCATCAATGTCATCATGTCCGTCAGCCTGAATCTCATCAACGGCTATACGGGGCAGTTCTCCCTTGGCCACGCGGGCTTCATGGCGGTGGGCGCCTATGTGGGCGTCGTGCTCACCACAAATTTCCACCTGCCGCTGATTGTCGCATTGCTTGCAGGTGCAGCGGGGGCCGGAGCCCTTGGCTTTCTGATCGGGCTGCCGACGCTCCGGCTGCGCGGCGACTATCTCGCCATCGCAACCCTGGGTCTCGGCGAAATCATCCGCATTGTCATCATGAACATCCAGTATGTAGGCGGTGCCGCAGGCTTCAAGGGCATCCCCCATCTCACGACGTTCGCTTGGGTGTTCTTCGTGATGCTGTTCACCCTTTTCTTCATCAAGAATTTCGTGAATTCTTCCCACGGGCGCGCCTGTATCGCCATCCGCGAGAATGAGATCGCGGCGGAAGCCATGGGGGTCAATACGACCAAGTACAAGGTCATGGCCTTCACCATCGGCGCAGCGTTCGCCGGTGTCGCGGGCGGGCTCTTCGCCCACAGCTTCTACCTCATCAGTCCCGCATCCTTCACCTTCATGGCTTCTTTCAACTATCTCATCATGGTGGTGCTGGGCGGTCTTGGCTCCATCACGGGCTCCATCGCAGGCGCCTTCGTGGTGACCTTCATCTCGGCGGCTCTCGCGAACTGGCCGGAATTCCGCATGATCATCTATGCGCTGGCGCTGATTCTCCTGATGTTCTACCGCCCGCAGGGCCTGTTCGGCTATATGGAGATCACGAATGCGAAGATTTTCGATAAAATCCTCAAAAGGGGGCGTGAATGATGGCGGAGCTTTTAAAGACAGACAACGTCTCTGAGGTGTTCGGCGGCCTGAAGGCCGTCGCGGATTTCAATGTCCATATCAACCAAGGCGAGCTCGTCGGGCTCATCGGCCCGAACGGCGCGGGAAAGACCACAGCCTTCAATCTCATCACGGGCGTGTATCAGCCGACCACGGGAACCATCGATTTTGACGGCAAGAGCATTGTCGGGCTCAAGCCCTATCAGATCACCCAGCGCGGCATCGCCCGCACCTTTCAGAACATCCGGCTCTTTTCGGAGCTTTCCGTGCTGGACAACGTAAAGATCGCCTATCACTGCCATGTGAAATACGGCCTTTTGGAATCCGTGCTGCGGATGGGACGCTACATGAAAGAAGAAGAAAAGATCGAAGAGGAAAGCCTGAAGCTGCTCAAAATCTTCAAGCTGGAGGACAAGGCCGGGGAGCAGGCAAAGAATCTCCCCTACGGCGCACAGCGTCGTCTGGAGATTGCCCGTGCGCTGGCCGCAAAGCCAAAGCTGCTCCTGCTGGACGAGCCCGCCGCAGGCATGAATCCGCAGGAGACCAACGAGCTCATGGAAATGATCCGCTGGATCCGCAAGAAATTCGGTCTGACGGTGCTTCTCATCGAGCACGACATGAGCCTTGTCATGGGCATCTGCGAGCGGATCTATGTGCTGGAATACGGCATGATCATCGCAAGCGGGACGCCGGATGAAATCAAGAACGATCCCGAAGTGATTCGCGCCTATCTGGGCGCAGAAAATTGACAGGAGGCCGGCTCATGGAAACCATGCTGAAAATCGACAACATCCATGTATCCTACGGCGCGATCCATGCCATCAAGGGCATCAGCCTCGAGGTCAAGCAGGGCGAAATCGTGACCCTCATCGGCGCGAACGGCGCAGGCAAGTCCACGACGCTCCGCACGATTTCGGGACTGCTGAAGCCGAAAGAAGGCAGCATCCGATTCATGGAGAAGGATATCGCAGGCATCAAGGCGCATCAGATCGTCAAAGAGGGCATTTCGCAGGTGCCTGAGGGACGCCGCATCTTCGCTGAGATGTCCGTTCTGGAGAACCTGGAGCTGGGTGCCTTCATCCGAAACGACAAGGATGCCATCCGGGAGGACATGGAAATGGTGTTCCACCGCTTCCCCCGTCTGGAAGAGCGCAAGGAGCAGCTGGCAGGCACCCTGTCCGGCGGTGAGCAGCAGATGCTGGCCATGGGGCGCGCCCTCATGAGCCGCCCGAAGCTGCTGCTCTTGGACGAACCGTCCATGGGACTTGCGCCGCTCTTGATCCGCGAGATCTTCTCTATCATACAGGACATCAACAAGACAGGCACCACCGTGCTGCTCGTGGAGCAGAACGCCAACATGGCGCTCTCCATCGCCCACCGGGCCTACGTCCTCGAAACCGGCCGCATCACCCTGTCGGGCGATGCAAAGGAACTGGCCGCCAGCGAGGAAGTCCGAAAAGCCTACCTGGGCGGCTGAGAACCGGTTCAGAAAAGAAAACCTGCCGTATGGGCGAAACCCATACGGCAGGTTTTTTGTACGGCATGCGGCGCAGAATCTTCTTTAAGGAAACGCTGATTAAATGAGCTTTTGTCATTGTCGAAGGATTTTTCTGTCAGGCAAGAAAGATGCCGTGAAGTCGTAGCAGAGCTACGTCGAACGGCATCTGACGCAGCATGACAGGAAAAGACTCGGCAAGGGCAAAAGGGAATTAATCAGTGTTTCCTTAACGCTAGGTAAAAATTATTTTTGCGGAATACACGCCGCGATTGCGGAGTTCTTCCACCAGATTGTTTTTGTAAAGATCGCCGGGAAAGGGCTGACGCAGATTGATAAAAAATCGATTGCCCGATTCAAAAAAGTACGCTATTTTCTTGCCCCCAAAAACAACAAAAGACCTCGGAAGCCCTGACAGGCGCTTTCGAGGTCTGCGCACTTGCTTGGAACGGCAGCGGATACAAGGTCGTGTTCAGGAGGAAACAATGCAGTTCCTTCCTCTTTCCTTTGCGTTATAAAGACGGGCATCCGCCTCGCGGTACACATCCCAAGGCGAGGACAATTTCCCGAAGACCGAGTTCGCCGCGCCCACGCTGACCGTGATTTTCCCGCTGAGCTGCTCCCAATGGATCGTGCCGCCCGTGATCCTGCGCTGCAAATCGTCCAGCAGCAGCACAAAATGCGGGAATGCCAGCTCATTGCTGATCAGGATGAATTCATCCCCGCCCATGCGCACGAAATACGTGCTGTGCAGATCGTTCTGCTTCAAGTGTTCATTGATGGTGCTGCTCAGATACTTGAGCGCCGCATCGCCGAATTCATGCCCATAGGTGTCATTGCAGGCCTTGAACTTGTCGATATCAAAGAATGCAAGGGAAAATCCGATGTTCTCCTCCGCCTCCCGCATCAGCTTCTCTCCCCTGCTGATGAAGAAATAACGGTTATAGGTATCCGTTAACGTATCCTTGAAAATCAGCCGCAGGATAAAAGGCTGTGCCTGTCGGAGCATGTTGTCCATATCCTCGAAGGCGAGACCTTTGCGCGTCAGTCCTACCGTCAGTTCCTGCACCTGCTCCTGCTGATGCTTGAGCAGTTCATAGAGCTGCTGCTGCTCCGGTGTGAGTTTGCCCTCTTCTTGGCGCATCAGCGCCATCTGTCTGCCGATGGCATGGGATGTCTCCCTGATCCGGAGCGCCTGATGCAAAGAGCTTCCCTCCAGCGCCAGCAGCGTATTCTTTTTTTCCTGCACGTAGTCCAGAATGAACTGCAGCGGATAAATCCGCTCCTCCGGTGTTACCCTGTCCTCCTGCCTGCGCCCGAAACCCTTGGAGGCCGCCTTTCCATCCCTGCTCATTCGGCTCCCTCCCCTTCTTTGGAATCATGGCTGAACACGATCAACACAAGGCTCTGGTTGATATGCTGATGATGATACTGCTCCCCGCCGCAGACACTGCCCGCGTAAGGGCTGATTTTCAAAAGATTCTTCGCGTGCTCCGCAGTAAAATGCTCATCCTCGTACAGCCAGTAACGATGGATGCAATCCCCTGTCAGCATAAAATACCGATTCGGATTCTCCTGCTGCAGCCGCTCAACGGTCTCCTGCGCAATGGCACGGTAGCGCCCGTAGTCCAAGAAGCAAAGCGCGTCATTCGGGTTCAGCCGCTTGTTGCAGCAAAGAGACCCATCCGGCAGCACCTCTGCCACATCCGACACATAGATTTTTTTCCCCAGAAGACGCCCAAAAGGATAGCGGGAGTTCGTCTTCACGATTTCATCCCGTGATACCTGCACCGTATCGCAATAGACATCCGCGGCAGGCCGCCCGTCAAGCTCGATCAGCCGGCGATGCGCCGTATCCACCTTCGTCACCTGATGCAGCCGGAGATCCGTGCGTTCGTAAATATTTTCGTAATAGGTGCGGATTTTGCCATGCAGGCTGCGGATGATCGCGTAGATGCAGGCATTCCCGTACACACCGCCGTTATAGGCAACCTGCGCCCGCCCCATGTGATCAACGCTTTCAAATGCAGTGGAACCCATCAGCGGAATCGCGAATCTGTCCAGCACCGCATTGAGCGTCGTGACCAGCATCTCCTCATTGCCCGTGCAATACTCCAGGCAGACCGCATCTTCATTCCCCTTGCCAATGGATTTCACATCCTGCTCGAAGCGGTAGACATGCTGCACCGGGCACTCGTCCAGATCATGGATGATGCCGCACGATATCTGGAAACCCTCTTCAAAAGCGATGGCGAGCACGTCCGGCTCGTCCACGGCTCCGCCATGCAGCACACAGACACTGCAAAGGCCCATCGTCGGTATTCCCTCATAACGACGGGCAAAAAAAGCTGAAACCCTGTCCAGCATCCCCGGTCTGCTGAAATACAACACGAACTGCGGCGACCGGAACTCTGCAACCGCCTGTTCCAGCGATTCCTCCAGCGTCGCCCCCTGGCCTCTGCCAACCTTAATCATATCCTCTTCTCCTTCTGCCCTTTTTCATGCCGTACAAAATCACTTCGAGCAGCCGCTTTTTCATTTCTCGATGACCGGCACACAATGCCTGTCATTGATCTCAGCAACTTTTTTCACTCTGCGGCGATACTTTTCCGCCGTCAGCGCATCCGTATGCATCCAGGTCTTCACAATCTCCATCGCGATCGCGCTTCCGATAATCTTCCCGCCAATGCAAAGCACATTGGAATCCGTATGCTCTCTCGCCAGCTGCGCGCAGAACGGATCCTGACAGACCGCCGCATAGATGCCGTTGATCTTGTTGGCAATCAGCGCGCTCCCGTAGCCGACGCCATCCACGAAGATCCCCCGTTCACATTCTCCCCTCGCGACAGACAGCGCCGCAGGATAGACAAAATCCGACAAATCACAGGATTCTTCGTCATAAGTCCCGAAATCCTTGACCGTATGTCCCTCGTTTTCCAGATAGGCCTTGATTTCCTGCTTCAAACCCGTTCCTGCATGATCGTTTGCCATGGCAATCTTCATCCGGCATCCCCCTTTTCGTCTGAAAACTTTCTACTATGAATAATTCGACCTTCATTTCCATTTTCCTTCTGTACACACTCGATTTTGCGAAAGAGACAACTTCATGAAATTTCAGTTGCCCCTCCTTTTCTATCGTGATAAACTGAAGCCGATGATATTTGTTAGGAGGGATTCTATTTGAAACTGAATTTGAAACACATCCTGAGCATGTCTGCCGTTCTCTGTCTCGCTGCAGGGCTTGTGCTCAGCCCGTCCGCGGGATGCGCGGGCAAGAACGCAGAGAATTCCGTCATCACAGAGGTCAAAACCGACTGGCCCGATTATCCCGAACGGCCGCAAGGCAAGTGGGATACGCGGAAATTGAAGGCACTGACGCTCTCCGAGACTCCCGCTGAAAGCATTCCCATCATGTCGAAGCTCCTGAACGACGATCAGGTCACCATACAAGGCGACGCGACGGCCAGCCGTCAGCAGATGGTGCAGCTCATCAAGCAGAGCAATCCGAAGCCGAAGCTCAACTGCACCGTAGAGACGCTGGTGAACATCTACTATGAAGAGGGCGGCAGGGAACACATCCGCCCGGATATTGCCCTGTGCCAAGCCATCAAGGAGACCGGCTATTTCAACTATGGCGGCGACGTGCTGCCCGCCCAGAACAATTTCTGCGGGCTCGGAGCCACGGGCAACCATGTACGGGGCGCTGTTTTCGCCACGCCGCGCCTTGGCGCGCGCGCCCATATCCAGCACCTCCTCGCCTACGCATCCAAGGATCTTCCTTCTGCGCCGATTGAGGATCCCCGCTATCAGCACATCGTGAAGAACCGCCCGGAAATCCATGGCAGCATCCGGCACTGGACAGGTCTCAATGGTGTCTGGGCTGTCCCCGGCACCACCTATGGGCAGGATATCCTGAAGCTCTGGCAGCAGGCCCTCGCCCCCGATGGCTCGGACAGCTCCCTGGCGTTTGCAGAAAAGCAGCTCCGCCAAAATCCCGACGATCCAGCGAATCATATCTACCGCGGAATCGTCTACTTCAAGCAAGGCACCTTCTGGCTCGCCAGACTGGACTTCGAGCGCGCCATCGAGCTGGATCCCGATTCTGCGGAAGCGCTCTTCGATCTTGCCATCACTCAGGAAAAGCTCGGCAAGAACAAGGAGGCCATGAAAACCTACGACCGGCTGCTAAAGACCGATCCCGGCTTCTACCGCGGCTATTACAACCGTGGCATGCTGCACATGCAGCTGCAGGACTATAAGTCCGCCATCAAGGATTTCGAAAAAAATCTGGAACTTGTGCCGCAGGCTGCGAATGCGTGCAATGAAATCGGCGTGGCCCACATGCGCATGAAAAAATATGATGCAGCCTGGCAGGATTTCTATCGCGCTTCCCGCATCAACGACACCAATGAGCATGTGCTCAAAAATCTGGCATCCGTCTATGGCTGCATCAAACAATAACGACTCTATTCCAGCAGGCCGAGACTTTTCATCGTCTCAAGCACCTGATCCGTATCGATGGGCTTCGATGCATAGGCATCGCAGCCCAGCCGGAAGGCCTCATCCACATATTCCATATCCGCAATGGCCGTCATGATGATGACGCGCAGACGCCTTTCCGGTGGAATCTTCTGCTGCGCCTCTACCTTCCGCAGCACCTTCAAGACCTTGAGCCCATCCACCTTTGGCATCATGATATCGAGACAAAGGAGATCATAGGGCTCCTTTTTTTTGATGGAATCCAGGATGGCGTCCAAGGCCTCCATGCCGTCCGATGTCGCATCACAATGTCCGTAATCCGAAAGGAACTCGGACAGGAACGTCCGGCTGATCCTGTCGTCCTCCGCAATCAAACAGCGCAAGCTCATGATCTTTCCTCCCCTCGCATTCTTCTCTGGCAGTAATCCAGCAGATTCGTGATATCCCCATCCGCCTCCGAGCGCTCCGCCTCAGGAGCCACGGCAGACTGCCCCCTCACGACTCTGGGATTGAGAAAAATAGAGCGTTTCCGTTTCACGGGCTCCACGCCGTCTGCCGGCAAATAGGGAATCCAGAAGGTGATGGAGCTTCCGCGTCCGGGAATCGCGTGCACACGGATATCCCCCCGCATGGCGCGGACCAGATCCCGCACGATCATGAGGCCCAGCCCGATTCCTCCGTACCTCCAGGAAGATATCCCGTCTTCCTGCCGGAACGGGCGGAACAGCTCCTGTTCCGTTCCCCACGGCATGCCGACGCCCGTATCATGGATGGAGAAGCAAAGCACTTCACCATCGTCTTGCTCTTCCTTGTACGCCTGCATCAAAATGGAACCGGAGGAAGTGAACTTCAGCGAATTCATCAGCAGATTGCGGAATACCTGCCGGAGCCGCAGGGCGTCCCCTTTGATATAGCGGGGTACATGCTTGAAATCCGGCATCGAGAACAGGATTCCGCGCTTTTTTGCCGCATGCCCATAGGACTGAACGACATTTTTCACGAGCAAATGCAGATCCAGCCCACGTTCCTCAAGCTGGAGCTGCCCACTTTCCAGCTTGGAGAAATTCATGATGTCATGCACGACATGCAGCAAATCATCCGCAGAGTGCTTCGCATTCATGAGATGTTCCCTCTGCTTCGCCGTAAGCTCCGTTGCCATCACCAGCTTCAGCATGCCCATGATGCCGTTCAGCGGCGTCCGCAGCTCATGGCTCATATTCGCAAGGAACTGTCCCTTGGCGCGGCTGGCCTGCTCTGCCTCGAAACGTGCCTGCTCCATCGCGCGCTCACGCTGCTTGCGCTTTGAGATATCCACCATCGACATGATGATCTGCTTCTCGTCCCCCATGATCGTCTGGGAAATGAACATCTTCATCCAGACGGGGACGCTCTTTTTCTTGCTTCGCAGCGCCACAGTGAATTCTCCGGTAAAGTCGTCATCCATGATGGCAGCTTCCAGATTGTTTCTGACGGGGCAGTGGCGGCATTTGCTGCCATGCCCGCATCCCTTGAGGATACTGTTCTCGCAGTGGAACGCATCCCCGAACTGCAGACCGACGATTTCCTTATAGCTGGACTCCATGATCTCGATTGCCGCATCATTGAGATCCATGATGGTCCCATCCGAATTCAGCACGCAAAGTCCCGTCTTTGCGGCCTCGAAGACAGAGCGCATGTAGATATGGTTGGCCTCCAGCTTCATCTCCAATTTTCTCAGGTGCGTGACATCCCTGAGAAGGACGGAGCAGCCTTGGACATCTCCGTCCTTCCCGTAAATCGGGGAACAGGTCGCAGACAGGTACATGGAGCCCTCCATGGTGCAGATTCCGATGTTCCGCGCCAACCCCAAGGAGCGCCGCTCCCGCATGGCAATCTGCAAAGGGCTGTCAAAGGCCTTGCGCGTCTTCAGGTTCACCAAGGGGCAAATCTCATCAAAATACAGATCCCCGCCGACCTTCCCTTGATAAGACAATATTCTTTTTGCCGCACGATTCAAATACAGGACCTTTTCATCATGATCCGTGAGAACGATCCCATCTCCGATATCTCCCAAAATCGCATGGAGCGTATCTTCATCCAAATGTTCCTGCACGGTAAAGCTCCCCCCTTCTGCACTCTACGAAGGTTTCTCGCAAATCACATTCTTCTACTGTATTATTCCCCATAAAAAGGATTTTTCCTACCATGCGATAAAATTTCGTTGACAAAACTTCGCCCGTGCATGAAATCTGCATAATAGCAAAGGCCCGCCTGTTCAGCGGGCCAAGGGATTGTCAAAACGTATTCAGAATTTAAACTTCCCGACAGCTTCCTGCATCTCTGCCGCCAGCTGCGCCAGTGCATGGGATGCCGCTGCGATTTCCTCGTTGGAAGCGGATTGCTCCTCCGTTGCAGAGGAAATCGTCTGCGTGTCGTCCGCCGTCTTGCGGCTGACCGTATCGATTGCATCCACGGCCTCCACGATATGCGTCGCGCCGTCCGTAACCGTATGCACGGAGGTATTGATGCCTTCCATCTGCTGCTTGATGCCGTCCACGCGCTGCATGATCTGCTTGAACTGCTCGCCGACCTCACGGATCGCCGCCGTCCCTTCCTGCACATCGCGGGTGCCGCTTTCCATGGACTCCACGGCCTGATTGGTATCCGTCTGGATGGATGTGATCCGCTCGCGGATCTTCTCCGCCGAGAGCTGGGACTCTGCCGCCAGTTTGCGGACTTCCTCCGCTACGACCGCAAAACCGCGCCCTTGCTCGCCCGCGCGCGCCGCCTCGATTGCCGCATTGAGGGAGAGGAGATTCGTCTGCTCCGCAATCGAGGAAATCGCCTCGACGATCTGTCCGATCTGCTGGGAATTCTCGCCAAGCTTCTTCACCACATCTGCCGAGGACATGACGCTTGCCTCGATATGTCCCATCTTCTCGACTGCGGCTTCCATGAGCGCCGCACCCTTCGTTGCCGCATCCGCCGTCTGGTTGGACGTATCGGTGACCGTGCGGGCCTTGTCGGCCATCTGCTCGATATCCTGGAACACCGTATCCACATTTTTCTTCGCGGCATCAATATCCGTGAGCTGCTTCTCCATGTTGATGCCGACTTCGCCCACCGTCTCAGCCACATGCACGGACGCATCCGCCGACTGCTGCGCGTTCGCGGTCAATTCCTCCGAGGATGCCGCCACCTGCTCCGAGGTCGTCGCCATCTTGCGAATCAGATCCCGCAGGCTCTTGCTCATCTCATTGAAGGACTTGGACAGGGAGCCTATTTCGTCATCGCCGGTCACCGGGATATCATCCATGCGGAGATTGCCCTTGGCAAGCTCCACCGCATGACCCTCCAAAGCCGCCACCGGCCCCGTGATGCTGGCTGCAAAGCGCATGCACATGAATACCATGAGAGCAAGTCCGACCAAGGTAAGGATTGCATAGGTGATGCGCATGGTATGGACTGCCTCGAACACGAAATCATAAGGGACGGCAATGCCCACAATCCATCCGGATGTCGGCACCGTCGTATAGGCAAAAATCATCTCGCCCCTCGAATCCGTCGCAGGCAGGACAAACATGCCCTCGCCCTTCTGGAGCATTTCGTCAAAATGGTTCGCAAAGCCATCCACCTTGCGCACATCCGACATCTTCTCCGCCGTGCCGGAAGTCGCAAGAATCGTGCCCGTCTTCTCGATCAGGATGCCTGTGCCTTCGCCGTTGTACTTCAGGCGGCCGATCTCTTCGTCCAGCTTGTCCAGTGTGAGATCCGCGATGACGCCGCCGGCAAACTGCCCGTTATTGTTGAACGAGCAAATGGCGGACACCATGTTCTGATTCGTGAACGAATCCACATACACCTCTGTATATACCGTCTTGCCGTTTGCCGCCTTCGCCTGTGCATACCAAGGACGCACGCGCGGATCGATCTGCCCGGTCTTCACGCCCGCATGATAGCCCTGGAAATTACCACGCTCGTCGCCCATCGTAAGATCCAAAAGATCCTTGTCATTGTTCGCCAAGGAAAGCACCTCGCGCGACAGGGACGCCTCGCTGCCGTTCAGCTCTGTCAAAAGCGCCGCCGTGCTTGTCGCCACCGCCGCCTTTTCTTTCAGCCACCCGTCAAACTGGTTGCGCTGCGCGGCCACCGTGGCAGTAAGCTCACGCTCCACGCTCGCCTCCAGGCTGTTGTAGGCGTTGTAATAGCCCACCACAGAGACGATGGCCATCAGGAGTCCCGACAGTGCTGCAAGAACAAAGAACTTCTGCCGTAATCCCATACTCATAAAACTCTCCCTCTTTCCCATTTTTTCGGCATGGATCCGCACAGACGCAAACCATGCCGTTATCGTTATTTTATATTCCACATGCGCTTCGAAAATCCTGCCGGATACAAAGAAAAATAAATACATGCAAAGCTTACGGCCAACGCAAAAAAGCGCCTGCAAACGCAAGCGCTTCGAACCGGCAACTACCTATCCTCCCGGCCCGTCTCCAGGCAAGTACTTTCGGCCTCT
>CALGGN010000173.1 GCA_937915915.1 uncultured Selenomonas sp.
CACAGCCGCGCTCCTTGAGCCAGATCCAAGTCTCACGGAAAATCTCGTCCGCTCCAAGCGGTCTGCCGTCACGCTGCTTTGCCGACAGGTATTCGCTGGGCTGGGGCATTTCCTCACCGTAAAGGTCGGCGGCGTTCGTCAGTTCCGCGCCGTTCAGTTCCGTCATGGGAAACTCCATCACGGTTGCCTCGCGCCCACCCACAATCTTGTCCGCCAAAGCGTCCGGCTTGTCCCCGGCGCGTACACGCCGCCCGCCTCGATTCGTTCCGTCTTTCGCCATCGTTTCACCTCCCCGTGGTTAATAGGGCGTTTGAACCGCCTTTTTTGTGCGCGTGAGCCCGTGCCGGTCATGCTTGGGGAAGGTCACAGAGATTTTCCCCGCCCCTCCCGGTCAGCCGTCAGATTTTTTACGCCGATGGATTTTCTCGTGGCACGACACGCACAGGCTCATCAAATTGCATTCGTCATTCGAGCCGCCATCGGCGATTGGCTTTCGGTGATGCACCAGCACCGCCATCGTCGCTTTGCCCAGCCCAAGGCACATCTCGCACAGCGGATGGCTTCCGATGTAGCGGTCGCGGATTTTCCTCCACGAACTTCCGTACCGCTCGTGCTGATTGTAGCCACGGGCGAATTTTTCATAATGCCTCTGCATTTGCGCCCGATGTTCTTCGCAATAGCCGCTCCTGCTGTCGGTCAGCTTCGGGCAACCGCTGAAGCGGCAGGGGCGTTTCGGTTTGGTGGGCATGGGGTTCACCTCTTTTCGGGCAATAAAAAACCTCCGCAGGGATTGCTCCCTTTGGAGGTTGTATCTACACTTTTCTATGATACATAATACCACGTCAAGTTCCGTCCAGCAAACTCCAAACTACTACTATTGACTCTCATTGACTCTCATCAGCTACTGTCTTTTTATCAAGGGCATCCATGATTTGTTTGTGAATTCGATAAACGCTACTGATACCGTAGTTCATATTCTCGGCAACAGCAGACCACGGGCGACACATTACATAGCGGCTGCGGAGAAGGCATTGCCATTGGGGGTTGTCAATCTTGTCGATGAAGTTGCTGATTTCCAGTTTGACAGCCACCAGACGGTCGATAGCCTCGTTTATCTCACGCTCCTTGTCCACAATGCGCTCCACCCATTTGGCGAAGGGTGCTTCATTCGGTGCGCTGTGGCATACCCGCTCGTCCAAGCGGCTGCCGCCGATGTTCATGGCAAGACGTCGATACTGGTCAAGTTCTGCCACATGGGAATTAATCAGTTCATCCAGCTGAAGGGAACGCTCCAAAAACTCTTTAGCGGTCATAATCAAGCCTCCATTTCTTTGAGCCGCGCCAAAAGCACCGTCCCGTCCAAATCGGAAAGCACACCGAACCATGCGGAACGGAAAAACTTCTCGGCATCGTAGCGCAGGGTTTCGTTGGAAATAATGTTCTCCAACAGCCGCTCCTTACGGCTTTTCTTTATACGGGGGAGCGGCAGTTTTTGCGCCTTGAGCTGGGCGCGGTGCTTTTCCCGCTCTGCTCTTTCCGTTGCCACCTCCTCCACCAGTTCCTTGGTGCGGATATTTTTCTTCAGATACGCCGCTGCCTTTCGATGGTCTTTCACCGCTTGCTCTATGATGGCATTAGCCAACGACTCATACGGATCTATCATGTTCCTGCCCTCCTAAATTCGCTTTCACGGCATCGATAAGAGCCGCCTGTGTTTTGTCCTTATGCTTTAGTGCCGCCAGCACATTTTCGTCAATCGTTTCCTCGGCAACGATATGGTGGATAACCACGGCGTGCGTCTGCCCTTGCCGGTAAAGCCGCGCATTGGTTTGCTGATAAAGTTCCAAGCTCCAAGTCAGACCAAACCAAATAAGCGTAGAGCCTCCGGCCTGTAAATTCAGCCCATGCCCGGCTGATGCCGGATGGATAACAGCAATGGGGATTTTTCCATCATTCCAGTCGGCAATGTCTATGTCGTTTTTTATCTCCCGCACATCAAACCGGGACTTGATTCGCTCAAGGTCGTGCTTGTACCAATAAGCCACCAGCACAGGCTTCCCGTTTGCTCCTTCGATTAAATCTTCCAAGGCATCCAGCTTGCGGTCGTGAAGCTTCACGATTTTTCGGTTTTGGTCGTAAACCGCTCCGTTGGCCATTTGCAGGAGCTTGTTGGAAAGGGCCGCCGCATTGACGGCATCGATTTCCTTGCCGCCGAGTTCTACCACCATATCGGCTTTCATGCGTTCGTATGCCTTTCGTTCCTTATCGTCAAGCCGTACCGTGACCGTATTTTCCACCAGTTCCGGCATATCGAGAAAATCAGAAGCGGTCATGGAAATGGTGATGTCACCGATACGCTTATAGATTTCTTCCTTGGCACCGGGGCGAGGCTTGTAGGTAAAGACCATCTGCTGGCTCCGTTTGTCGGGAACAAAATACAGCGAACGATACTCGCCGATGAACCGCCCCAGCCGCTTGCCCATGTCCAACAAGCGAAACTCTGCCCATAAATCCATAAGACCGTTGCCCGATGGTGTTCCCGTCAGCCCCACGATGCGTTTGACCTTGGGGCGAACCTTCATCAGCGTCTTAAAACGCTTAGTTTGCCACGATTTGAAGGAGGACAGCTCGTCTATGACTACCATATCGAACTCGAAGGGAATGCCGCTCTTCGTTATCAGCCAGTCCACATTCTCACGGTTGATGATGTAGATATTGGCTTTGCGGCGAAGAGCCGCCAACCGCTCCTGCTCCGTCCCCACCGCCACGGAGTAATGCAGCCCTTTGATATGTTCCCATTTGGCAATCTCCTGCGGCCATGTATTTTTCGCCACGCGCAGGGGAGCTATGACCAGCACACGAGAAATCTCGAAGGAATCAAACAAGAGGTCGTTTATCGCCGAAAGGGTAATCACCGTCTTGCCGAGTCCCATATCTAAAAGGACGGCGGCGGATTCATGATTTTCAATAAATTTCTTGGCGTACCGCTGGTAGCCGTGAGGGTTGTACTTCATCGCAGCTCCCTCCACAAAATAAGCTCCACGGATTTAAGTGCCTCGGAGATAGCCTTGCGGTTCAGCCGCTTTTGCTCCAGCAGTTCTGAGATTTTATCCGTTTCGGTCTGTATTTCCCCGATTACGGCTTTATGCTCCTCCTGCTGTTTTTCGTAATCTTTCCACAGGTCGTCCAGTTCTTTTTCAAAATCATCGCGCTCGTTATCCTCGTCCTCGAACCACCACCGAGCTTCCATTCCCATATATTCGTCCACGAGGAAAAGCATATCCCGCTTGTCTGTGACAAGCTGGGTTCTGCCGTCCCATAAGGTTATCATTGCCACTTTATGCTCCTCCTATCTCGTCAAGCATCGGCTGTATCTGCTCGATGCCGTCAATGATGTAAACTTTGTATCCTAACCGCCGAAGGGTTCTGTGCCTTGCCAATTGAAGCGGTCTGGGCTTCTTGCCCGGTGCTTTGACTTCCACGAAAGCCATATGCCCGTCAGGCAGGAGAACCATACGGTCGGGAATGCCATCCAGTCCCGGCGATACCCACTTAGGACAAATGCCGCCACGGGCTTTCACAGCTTGGACGAGATATTTCTCTATCGTGCTTTCCCGCACATCAGTTCCCCCCCAGATTGTGGGTGTGTCACTCAATGGCGGTCATTACATAAACCTCCCTATAGAGATTTTTTAAGCAAAAAACAGCCCTAAAGGGGGTTTATGGTAAGACCGTCATTGAATGTCACATCTTAGAAATCAGGCTCTTCCTCACGAAGTTTGACGCCTATGATAAACCGTCCATCCCGCCGCTTGATGCGCTCAAAGCCACGTTGCTCCAAAGCGTTGTAAAACTCGGTGGTGCTACGGGTAAAGTCACCGTTTCTGAGGCAATAGGCACGGTAAGTGCTGTAAAATTCGCCGGATTTCTCATGCAAATCCTCACCAATCTCGCAGCACTCATCAAGAAAATGCGTAAGCCAGTCGTTATCGCTGCGATACTTGTTGATAGCATCCACTACAACCTTTGGACGGTCAAAATGGTAATTCTCGTTGACGGCTTTTTGTGCGCCCTCGATAATCCACTTCAAAATGTATTGCCCCGCATTTTTCTGAAGGTATCCGGCATAATTTTTGATGTCCTTATCGCTTTTGATGGTGGCATTAAAAGGGATAACGATAAGCCGCCGCCAAATGCCGTGATCCATCGCTCCAATCCTCGGCAGATGATTGGTATATAGCACCAGCGTGTGGCTCGGCGTGAAGTCAAAGGGGTCTTTGTATTTCTTCTCGCCCTTAATCTGGTCGGTGGAGCAAAGCTGTTTGACAATGGAAGTAGACAGGCGAACACCGTCCTCAAGTTCCGCAGCAATCAAGAGCCGCTTCCCCATCGTCTCAGCTATTTCAGGCTTCACATTACGGCGGCAGCCAATGGTCAAGGCATCGGCGGAAATTCCCCCGGCATAGCTGCCAAGCGCCCAAGCGATGGTGTTCCAAAAAGTGGATTTCCCATTGGCTCCGTCACCGTAGGAGATGATGATTGCCTCCAGATACACGATGCCGATTGCGCCAAGGCCGCAGATTTTCTGCACATACTCGATAAGCTCCCGGTCGCCAAGGAAAATCGTGTTCAGAAAATCTTCCCAAATCTCCCGTCCTTCATCCCCCGGAGCGGTATTGCAGACCTTGGTGCAAAGGTCATCGGGGTTGAAGCCATGCCGCCCGGACATCCCCTCGGTCAAGTCGTATGTACCGTCTTGGCAGTTTAGGAGGAACGCATCCCGGTCAAGGTCGCTTGCTTTCACTTCCAGCATGGGTTTGGCGGCCTCCATTGCGGACACGATAAATTTCATGTCGCGCCGTTTCATGGTGAACGCCTTATACGCCATCGCCGAAAGATAAGCAACAAACAGCTTTCTCTGATCATCACCGCCGATTTGTTTTTCGAGCGCTTTGCCTCCGGCAGCGATGTACTGCTCCGATATGCCCGATGCCATGAGTGCTTTTTCCGCTTGCTCCAACAGGTCTTTGGCATCAGCCAGCTGACGGTCGGAAAATTCCTCCACGCCGCCGATGGACTGATACTTTGACTCCATCCACACCTTGCCGTCGTAACGAAGAAATCCCGTAGCCCCTGAATAGCAGAGCCGGTCACCGTAAACCGACACCAGCACCTTGGCCTGCCCAATATCTGAGTAATCTTCGGGCTTCAGATACCCGGCCTTGCCGAACATGACCTCGTATTCCTCCGGCGGCACATAGTCCTCTTTTTGCTGCATCTTCTTCAGAAAACGCTTGCCGGATTTATAAATCGTCTCAAGTTCCTGCCGTTCCAAGGGTGGGACGCACTTTGCCGCTTCCGCTTCGAAAAGCTCTCTGGCCTTTTCCGTATCGCCGAAGCGCATAAGCACACGCCCCACGAAACGGGAAAGCGTCTTGTTGCGAACCCCGGAGGGGATTTCCGCCAAACGCTCCGTCAGTTCGTCCTCCAAGCACTCGTCATCATCGCTGTCGGCTACCAGATCCTCAATGGTCATCCAACCATCGTTCCAAACAATGTCCTCCGGCTTTACATCCGAACCGTAGAGGAAGCGGGCGGCATCCAAAGCGTTGTCGTCAAAATAGGGATATTTCTTTTGAATAGTCACTTTGATAGCGGCATACCTTACGGCGTCCGTGGTCTTTTCAATGGGAAAGGCTACGTGCTTTTTGGGGCGTGCCGCTTTTCCGTCTTTTTCCTTGCCATCGTTGCGGCTAGGGATAATCGCCATCTGCACATCGGCGAAATCCTCCATCAACTTTTTGCCTTCTATCCAATCGGCGGGGTTGTCGCTTTTGTCGTTGTCCACGTCCATAATGATGCAGTCCGCCCATTTGAAGTTTTCCTTGGCGCGGTAGTTGCCCTTGAACTTGCCGCAGGTGTGGTCGTGCGTTACGGCAGTCGCCAAAGCGGTCGGGGAATCTATCGCCAACTCATGGGGATAGACGCAGTTTTTGGCGTTGCCCACCGTATCCGATGCAAACAGTGTAAACTTCATACCAATTCCTCCATATTTTCCGTAAACCGCCGAATCTTAATGCCCAATTTATCTGCCGCCGCAATCTCCCGCTTCATGCCCTCGGTCGGTTCGCCGAATGCCCAAAGCTCCGAGCAATTTGAGAGAATGGCAACATCAATAGCCAAGGCCAGTTCCCGTTCTGTCTGCTCCGACAGGAAGGACGGCAGGAAAAGATGCGGAGCGATAGGCGCATTCCCTTCCAAGACGGCAAAGCGGCAGTAGATTTTGGCTTTCTTCGTGTTCCCTGCTATATCGCCGGAGTAGGCCGAAGCGATATACACCAACGGTCTGTCTTTCATGTTCATCTCCTCCTTACGAATTCCAAATCGTCCATTCACCCTATATAAGGAGATTAGATGCAATTTATTCCACCGTTTCTGAAAAAATTTTTTCTTCCTTATATGGCTCCTATCCGATCGAGAAAAAATTTTTTTGGAAGTCGGTGGAATTTTCTCGTTCTAATCTCCTTATATAGGTGAAGGGCAACATAGGTCGCCCGGAAAGGAGCAGACACATGGAAAATGCAAAAGAGCCGTCTTACGACGAGGAACTTCGCGATGTCCTCATTGCCATCAGCGTTGTAGCCAAGCGGCTCGCCGACAGAATGGAACAGGAAGCCAAAACGGAGGTAAAAGATGGAAAAGACGAAAGCAATCTCGGAAGCCCTTGACGGCCTTGCCGAGTGCGGACACGGCATCGTGAAGCTGGCCGAGGCATTGAAGCGGTATTACGCCGCAGACGATGCCGAGCCGCCCAAGAAGAAAAACGCCGCCAAGAAAAAGGAAGTGCCGCGCGCCGAGGCTGTACCTTCCGAACCCCAGCCCGAGCCGAAGCCGGAATACTCCAAGGAATATGTGCGGAAACTCTTGGCTGATGTGGCCAACAACGGGCATCGGGAAAAGGTCAAGGACATCATTCAAAGGCACGGCGCGAACAGCCTCTCGCAAATTGACCCCGGCGAATATGCCGCCATTGTGAAAGAGGCGGAGGTGCTCGTCCATGCCTGACATCCATGCATACCTTTCGGCCTCATCCAGCGACCGCTGGAGCCGCTGCCCGCCCTCGGCCAAACTCAATGCCGAAGCGATGGAGCGGGCAAGTCCCTACGCTATGGAAGGGACTTGCGCCCACAGCCTGTGCGAATATCTCGTATTGGACGCTTTGGGCAGGGAGTGCAAAGACCCCACCGAGCATCTCGATTATTACAACAGCGAGATGCAGGAGGCCGCCGAAAGCTACCGTGACTTTTTTCTGGAGCAGATTGCCGATGCCAAAAGGCTCTGTCAAGACCCCGTTATCTGCGTAGAACAGCGTGTCGATTTTTCCCGCTGGGTTCCCGGCGGTTTCGGCACGGCTGACGGGCTTATCGTCACGGACGGCTTTTTGCAGATAATTGACATGAAATATGGTGTCGGCGTTTTGGTGTCGGCGGAGCATAACAGCCAGCTATCCTGCTATGCCATCGCCGGAATCGATATGTATGACGGCCTATACGACATTCAGAAGGTGAAACTCTCCATCTTCCAGCCCCGGCGGGAGCATTACGATACTTGGGAAACCACCAAGGACGAACTGCTCTCATGGGCAGATAAGGAACTCGCTCCGGCGGCGCAACTTGCCATCAAGGGCGAAGGAGAATTTTCCGCAGGTGACCATTGCCGCTTCTGCCGGGTAAAGGACACCTGCCGAGCCAGAGCCGAGCATTATTTGGAACTGGCGGAGGCTGCTTTCAAAGAGCCGGACACCCTCGATAATTATGAGATAGCCGCTCTGCTGCCGAGGCTCGCCGGACTCGTATCTTGGGCAGATGACCTTAAGGAGTATGCGCTCCGTCAGGCTATCGCGGGAACAAAATATCCCGGATTCAAGGTAGTGGAAGGCCGCAGCGTTAGACGGTACACCGACGACGAGGCGGTTGCCGAAACCGTAGCCAAGGCGGGATATGACCCCTTCGAGAAGAAGGTTATGGGCATCACCGCCATGACAAAGATGCTGGGGAAAAAGCGGTTTGACGAGCTTCTTGGCTCGCTTACCGTAAAGCCCCAAGGAAAGCCCGTGCTGGCGCCGGACTCCGATAAGAGGCCGGAAATGCACAATATCGATGAAGCGTTTAGTGAAGACAATGATTAAGGAGGACGACAGTATGTCGAAGAAGCACCCTACCAAATGCACCACCGGAGCCCGTACCCGCTGCTCCTATCTCAACATCCATGCGCCGAAAGCCTACGGCGACGGCAAGCCCAAATACTCCGCCAGCCTCATCATTCCCAAGGACGATGTGGCAACGCTCAACAAGATTAACGCTGCCATGCGGGCGGCTTACGAGGATGGCGTGTCCATCTTGAAGGGCAAGAGCCGCACCGCTCCCTCCTACGAGGAAGTCATCAAGGACGGGCCCCTGCACGATGGCGATAAGAAGAAGGACGGCGACCCCGCCTACAAAAATTCCTTCTATCTCAACGCCAAGAACGAGCGTCGTCCCGGCGTAGTGGATGCCAACAAGAACGAGATTATTGACCCTTCTGAACTCTACTCCGGCATTTACGCCAAGGCCGCTATCGGTTTCTACTGCTATAACAAGAATGGGAATTCCGGCATCGGTGTTGCCCTCGACTACCTTATGAAGATGGCCGATGGTCAGCCCCTCGGAACGACCATCAGCGTCGATGAAGCCTTTGGCGATGATGACGATGACGACTTTCTCTCCTAACAAATAACGCATACACTTTGGCAGGGGCGACGGGATTCTTCTCGCCGCCCTTTTGCAATAGGAGATGAATCCCATGAAAAATTTGTATCTTGACCTTGAAACTTTTTCCTCGGTCAGCTTGCGGGACAGCGGCGTTTATCGTTACGCCGAGGCTGCCGATGCGGAGATTATGCTTTTTGGCTATTCAGCTGACGGCGCACCGATAAAAGTCATCGAAGTGGCCAAGGGTGAGCAAGTTCCTGCGGAGGTGCTTTCGGCACTGTCAGACCCCTCCGTTACCAAATGGGCGCATAACGCTTCCTTTGAGCGTGTATTTCTATCGATATGGCTACGGCGTAATTGCCCGGAGTATTTTCGCTCATGCAGCGATGAATATGACACGATAGGGAACTACCTTGAGTCCCGGTCATGGAAATGCACGATGGTTTGGTCGGCCTACTGCGGACTGCCGCTGACCTTGGAGCAAGTGGGTGCTGTATTTCATTTGGAAGAGCAGAAAATGTCCGAGGGCAAGAGCCTCATTCGCTTTTTCAGTTTGCCCCGCAAGCCCACCAAGAACGACAGCCGGACACGCAATCTTCCCGACGATGCCCCGGACAAGTGGGCGACCTTCGTCAAATACAACGAAAGAGATGTCCAAGTGGAGATGGATATTATGCAGAAGCTGTCTCGCTTCCCCGTCCCGGATTCGGTTTGGGAGGAATATTGGCTTTCCGAGACGATTAACGACCGAGGCATCCTCATCGACGGCATTCTCGCTAAAAATGCTATTGCTTTTGACGAGCAAGCTAAGAACACCCTTACCGAGCGCATGAAATCCTTAACCGGGCTTGAGAATCCCAACAGCGTACAGCAATTAAAAGGTTGGCTCGAAGAAAAAGGCATCCGTACCGACAGTTTGGACAAGAAAGCGATTTTTGAACTCCTAAAGACCGTCCCCAAAGATGTAGCTGAAGTATTAACCCTGCGCCAGCAGACATCACGGTCATCGGTAAAGAAGTACGCAAAAATGATGGACACGGCCTGCGCCGATGGCAGAGCCAGAGGAATGTTTCAATTTTACGGAGCCTCTCGCACAGGCCGCTGGGCCGGGCGGCATATACAGCTGCAGAATTTGCCGCAGAATCATTTGGACGACCTTGCCGAGGCCAGAGGCATTGTTCGTAGCGGCGATTTTGAAATCATGTCCCTGCTCTACGACAATGTGCCGGATACCCTTTCCCAGCTTATCAGAACGGCGTTCGTGCCAAAGCCGGGGTATAAATTCATTGTCAGCGATTTTTCTTCCATCGAAGCGAGGGTTCTCAGTTTCATTGCCGGAGAAGATTGGCGGCTCGATGTGTTCGAGCGCGGCGATGATATTTACTGCGCCAGTGCCAGTCAGATGTTTGGTGTCCCCGTGGAAAAACATGGTGTTAATGCTCACCTGCGGCAGAAGGGTAAGATAGCAGAACTGGCACTTGGTTATGGCGGCTCTGTGGGCGCACTACGTGCTATGGGCGCACTCGATATGGGGTTGACCGAAGACGAGCTTAAGCCTTTGGTGGATATGTGGCGGGATGCCAGCCCGCATATAACAGACCTCTGGTGGAGTATGGATGCCGCCATAAAAAACTGCATTCGTATGAAAAGCATCACCGAAACGCACGGCATAAAATTTCTCTATAAATATGGTGTGCTGTTTATGGTTTTGCCCTCCGGCAGACGGCTGGCATATGTGAAGCCGAAAATAGAGCCTAATCAATACGGGACGGAGAGCGTCACATACCTTGGCATAAACGGCACCTCCCGGAAATGGGAGCGACTTGAAAGCTATGGCCCCAAATTTACGGAGAATTTAATTCAAGCTGTCAGCCGCGACATTCTGGCCTTCGCCATGAAAAATCTCTCTGACCGCTATATTTGCGGTCATGTCCACGACGAGCTAATTATCGAGTGTCCTATAGATACGCCCGTGGAAGAGATATGCGCCATCATGGGGCGAACACCGCCTTGGCTACCCGGTCTAAACCTTAGAGCCGATGGTTATGAATGCGATTTTTACAAAAAGGACTAAAAAAGCCGCAAGAGGAAAATATACCTCTTGCGGCGAACTTATTGGTATGTGTTAACAATCAGCGGTTAAAGTCGATAAGGGTATCGAGGAGCGCATTAAGGTCATCTTCCAGATGCCTGCCCAGTTTGTATACACTGCTCTGGTTCTTCTTCAGTTCCTTTGCCACTTCCTTGCGGTTAGCGCCGTCCAAGCGCAGGACAAACTCATCGAGCCGCTTGGGATATTTGGTGCTAATCAGCGACAACACGGCCTTGCACATCTTCAGATAACGACTGGCTTCGGATTCCATCGGCACACCGATTTCAAAGGGAATTTCTTCACCGTCATCATTCTGCCGCGTAAGACCCTCAATACTCAGATTGGAGTAATTGGGCTTGTCAAAGGTATCGTAGGGGCAATTCTCGCAGGAATTTTTAACGGTTTTGGGGTTAGTGACCTTATCCTCTTTGCGGTTGGAGTCAAAATTAGGATTGGGCAGACGAAGCGGGCAACGCCGGGTGCTGCCTTTACCATCGGGGATAATGCAGCGCTTCTCCTGCACTTCGCGCTTTTGCTCCGCATCCATTTCAGAGACATAAAAATCATACAAATCGCGGTCGCCCTCGACGATTACGGCGCTAAAAACCTTCCAGCCCAGCTTCACCGTATCGATGAAGCATTGCGGGTACTGTGCCGTAAGTCCGGGAATAAGGGTATTGCGTACATAATCGGACTCTTCCTGCGTCATATCCTTCGATAAAACTTTCACGGGGACGAGGAAACGCCCATTGCCTAAATCGAGTTTCGTTATCATGTCGGCTCTGCCTTTCTCGGAGAGCCGCATGACTCAGCTGTCTGCGCACGCCAGCCAAGTCACGGGCTTCCGTGACCGGCCGACTGTCTCAATAGCCGACGCTAATTATTCTGTTATCATCCTCGTCCCCTTGAGACTCGGCTTCATGACTGCCGGAGACTTGGATGTGTGCCGAGACGCTAATCCCGGCGAAAGCGCTTTCATGAACACGCGAGGTGCTCACATAACTTGTCAGTTGCAAACTGGCGAGTTATGTCAACATCTCGAGCCAAATTTATACAAAAAGGCCGGAGTAGATTCGTAGCTTTGCGCCCATAGTAGCGCTTGCTATAATCTACTCCGACCTGTTACATCATCGAACCGCACGGCGAGTAAATTTATTTTTTTCTTCTGTAAACTGTCCCATACGCCTTTGATGGGAACTGTTCATTCCTTAAAAATCAACTTGATATATGGGCAAATGACACGAACACGCCCTCTGCGTAAACTCATCCAAAAACGTGTATCCCACCAACTGCTCTTGTTTTCCCAACCTCTCGACGTATGCAAGAGCCGCTTTCTGATTTACAATTGCCAAAACACCCTGAGGCTTTTTTATTCCGTGAACGGTGTACATTAACGCAGTAGTGGTGTTGGATTTAGTTTTTCCGGCCATTTGAAGCTCCTCCTTCTTCAACCATATAAAGCGGATCCATAAGTTTTTCCCCGGTAACTGTTTTGAGTATGGGTTCCTTAAAAAACGATACGGCTGTAGCCTCATCATACCTCTTCAACTGCATTTCTTCTATAACTTGCCCCTTGTCTTGGTCAATGAGTATTACCGTCATAAATCCGTTGACGCAAATCCCATTTTGACTAACTCGTTGCAGAAACAGCTTATACATAAGACTGTCAATGAACACGAAAGAGTATTTCTCGTTTTCGTACAATTCGTACTCAAAATTGTCGCTGGCCAAAACGGCACCGACTTTGTTGATGAAGTTTCCCACGTGTGCATTGGCGGTAGTTTCGTCATCCTTGTCGACGGTTATTGGGTCAACCGCAAATTTCCAAATATTGCAGGGAGACATCCCGCTTACCGAGAAACCAAAGGTATAGTTGCGCGGGAAAAATCTGTCCTCTTGGATAGTATAGCCGTAGAGATTACGCCAATTTGAATAATCATGAAGCTGTTGAAGCGAATAGCTGCGACGGGTAATTTCGTCTTGTATAATTCTTCGCACATTATTTTCAATCTTGTCAGCAGCTCCACGATTATGCGCATACGCATCGCCTTGCGCCAAAGTGCTGTCATCTTCCGGCGAACGCATACCATTGGCGGCTATTAAGTCTTCAAGAGTTACGCCAACATCAGCCTTTGCTGCCACCTTGGCAAGTGCCTCTAGAAGGTTCGCGGTAACAGGACGACTGCCTTCCATCCAATTCATGGCTCTTGACAGGGTGGGGGCACTCACCCTTACGCCGGGGCATTCTCTCTTAATATCATCGGCGAAGTTCGCCATCGAGCGATCCCCTTTAATCTTGCCAATTAAGGTTCTCAATGCGTCTGCATCGGGACTCTTGAACTGTATGTACGATGCCACCTCTACACACCTCATTTCAAGTAAGAGAAAGGATTTTGTCTTAAGATGAAACAATTATACACCCGGGAATATGTGCTTGTCAAGCTTTTTCTATTTCATCTCAACGAAAAGATATTCCATATTTTTGAAATGAAGCGGATACAATAAAACCCCGGCGCACCGGGGTTGTTGTCATACCACCATATTTGAACTCATTAACTCAGCCTGTCGGATAACCGTTTCGATGGCTCCCTTGGCGTTTTCGGGAGGATATTTGTATTTTCGCAGTAGATGTTTGACCTGTGTACGCATATAGGCGCGAGCGGACTCTTTTTTATCCCAATCTACCGTCCTACTGCGACGAATCAAGTCGGTTAGCTCGTGCGCCATTTCAACCAGCACCGGCTCCTCCATCTTGCGAAGAACCTCCGGCGCGGCTACCAAAGCATCGTAAAAAGCCAACTCCTCATGGGTAAGCCCTTTTTCACTTCCGGCCTTATAAGCATCGGTCATCTCTTTGGAAAGCTCAAGCAGTTCTTCGATGACCTCCGTGCTGGTAATCATGCGATTATTATAGCGTTTTAATACATCCTGCATTTTCTCGGAAAACAGCTGAGCCTTCACCACGCCTGTTCTGGCAAAGACCCGGATATTGCCGTCAAGCAGTTTGCGAAGCATCTCGGCGGCGATATTTTTGTGCTTCATCCGCCGCACCTGCTCCATATACTCCTCCGAAAGGATGGAGATTTCAGGATTGTCCTCTCCTATCTGTTTGAAAATATTGACCACGCCGTCTTGCTCTATGGCCTGCTCAAGTAATTTAAGGATGCGGGCGTTTATCTCGTTAGCCGTTATCTTTCCCCTGTCGGCCACCTTGCTGATACCGGCTTTGACGCATTTGAAAAATTCGATTTCTTTTTTATCGTGGTCATTTAGCAGACTGCGGCACAGTGTCTCAGCTTGGCTCAATGCTGTCGCCTCGGAGATGAATAGCTTGGCATCCTCTTCACCAAGAGCCAGAGCAAACTCTATCCCATCGGCTATGGCTGTCAATCGCCCGGCATTGGAATCTCCGAAGAAATCCTTATAATCGCAACCGTAAAAGAAATCGCGCATTACCTCCAGCTTGGCCATACAGATTTCATACGCTTGCCTTAAATCCGGCACTTTGTCTTGATCGCGTCGCGTATATTGGCTGAGAGCCATTTTCAATTCCGCCGCCACGCCGATATAATCCACTATTAAGCCCGCTTCCTTGTCGGGATATACACGATTGACACGGGCTATCGCTTGCATAAGCCCGTGCCCCTTCATCGGCTTATCAATATACATGGTAGCCATTGATGGCACGTCGAAGCCGGTCAGCCACATATCAACGACGATGGCTATTTTAAATTTACTATCGTTATCCTTAAACTCTATGGCAAGGGCATCTCGGTGCGCCTTATTTCCAATTATCCCATGCCAGTCCTCTGGGTCTTGATTACTCGAAGTGAGGACGACCTTTATCTTTTCTGTCCAAGAAGGACGTCTCTCCAATATTTTTTTGTACAATTTTATGGCTATTCGACGAGTCATGCATACAATCATAGCCTTGCCCGTCAAAACATACTGCCTATCCTCGTAATGGGCAATAATGTCATCGGCAAGCATCGACATACGCTCATCAGCTCCCACCAGAGCCTCCAGCCCGGACAGGTCTGCCTTTGATTTCTCGATTGCGGCTTCCGAGGCATCACCCGCCAAGCGAGCGTATTCTTCATCTATATGCTTCAGCGTTTCCTCGTTAAGTTTCAGGCGTGCGGTGCGGTTCTCGTAGTATATCGGGACTGTCGCACCATCATCCACGGCTTGGGTCATGTCATAAATGTCGATATAGTTGCCGAAAACTCCAATGGTGGACTTATCCCTGAAATCAATGGGTGTCCCGGTAAATCCGATAAATGTGGCATTGGGCAACGAGGAACGCATATGCTTTGCCATGCCAACCTTCCACTCTCCCGTACTACGGTCGAGTTTCTCGTCGAGGCCATACTGAGAGCGGTGCGCCTCATCTGCAAGAAAAATTATATTGCTTCGTTCGTTGATAACACTATCACTATCACCGAATTTTTGTATGGTGGTGAAAAAAATACCTCCCGACTTGACCTTCAGCAACTGTCGAAGATTATCCCTGCTTTCGGCTTGTTTCGGAGTTTGACGCAGCAGAAGTTCCGAACAGGCGCTAAATGTGCTAAAAAGTTGGTTGTCTAAATCGTTTCGGTCGGTTAGAACTACAAGTGTGGGATTATCGAAATCCGACTCCGACACCACAATTCCGGCATAAAAAGCCATAGAAAGGCTTTTGCCGGAGCCTTGTGTATGCCAAACCACCCCGGCTTTACCCGTTTTATTCTTCAAAGCAAGCCGAGTGCTTTCCACGGCCTTACGCACGGCAAAATATTGATGATACGCCGCCAATATTTTTACAGTTTTTCCGTTGATGGTCTGGAATACAATGAAATGGCGGATAATATCCAGCAATCGCTCTTTCGGAAACATACCATTAAGGGCTACCGTAAAGAAATCGGTTGCTTTTTCTTGCGGCTTTTCTCCGTTCTTCGATTTCCAAGCCATATATCTGCTATAATCCGCCGTAATCGTGCCAACCTTGGTATTTACACCGTCGCTTATGACATTGAAGGCATTATATTGGAAAAGCGTCGGCATTCGTAATTGATAATTTCGCACTTGCTGATATGCTGACTCAATTACAGCCTCCTCGCGCACCATGCTCTTCAGCTCGAAAAGCACCATCGGTATGCCGTTGATAAAAATTAGTATATCGGGACGGCGCACTTCATCGCCGTTTTTGATGCTAAACTGATTGACCACCTTGAAGTCATTTTTTTCCGGCGAATCAAAGTCAATCAGCTTCACGGTGTAGGTGCGATTCTCGCTACCTTTGCGATAGGAAATCGGCACTCCCTCTATCAGATATTTATGAAATGAGGCATTCATGTCCTCCAAACGGAGTAAACCAATATTTCTTATGGTTTTGTATGCTTCCGTGACAATATCAGTGGCTATGCCGCGATTTACATTTGCCATGCAGGTACGGAATGTATCTTCCAATATCACTTGCTGGTAATCACTACGATTTATATCCGGGCCATAGACATATTCATATCCCTTATTCCGCAACTCATCGATGATTGCCTGTTCCAGATTGCTTTCGTTTATGAACATCGCCCGTCACTTCCTTTTTTTGTATTATATATTTCATGATAGCAAATTCAAAGTGCATTTGGGTCAATTGTGCCTGAAAAAAAATTATCAAAAAGAATTTCTTTTAGATGGGTAAGTTGTTCCGATTGACAATCATTGGATTTGATAATTTCATTGATTCTAATCCACCTACGCTCGAACTCTTCAGCTTTTTCACTATCGGGATAATCTATGGTTATATTAGCGAAATCATCATACCGCAAGCTTTGTCGCACAGAGCCAAATGCTCTTTTTTTGCATTCTTCTTTGAACACTTCCGTTTTAAAGTAGAATTTAAAGAATGCTCTATAATTAATTTCTGTTTTAAATGCTACATATACAGGGCTTACACATCCGCAAACTCCAAGGTCATTAATACCTATGGAGCCGATATTTACTCGAGCGGGATTATACGCAAAATTGCCTTCTTCCACTACTATGTACTTAGAAATATCTTTACTGTAGACACGCTTATTAAAATGCTCATCTGACGGTTCCAGACATCCAGTATATACTGCGGAAAGTACAGTAGCCTCTCTGCTCCCAATACGTTCTGTTATCCGTTCAGTAACTTCTCCCAATGTCTTCTTGTCTGTATGTGAATTATGGAAAGTATGAGTGTATATTGCCCACATCTTTTTTTCTAACAGGATGTTTATAGATTGGTTTATCTTAATTTTTTCATCGATGTCATACAAATAATTTCCGATTTTTCTTTGTATTTCAATGTCTGGCAAAAGGAGTGGAAGTCGCGCTATCATATCGTTGTTTAGACTAGCTCTTGTGGTCAACGAGGCCATGCTTGTAATTTTTTTCCTAAATTCCTTAGAACGAAAATAGTAGATAAGATATTTAGGTTCAATTGCGATATCACAGTCTTTTTTCTTGCGAAGTCTTTTGGTAAATCCATTAAAAGTGGCGTTATCGTAATCTTTGAGCGCAACGCTACTCATCCCCAGTTCGCCCAGTGTTTCGCTCGTTCGCGTTAAAAAAATATCGCCATACTTTATAGAACACTTTTCTCTCTCATATTCGGTAGTGTTTGCGAGTTCCGGTAGATGTTCCGGCAGATACGAATTCGCAAATACTGTCTTAAACGGTAAAAACGGGTATCCAAAGCCAAATTCGCCAGCACTTTTTGAAATGCCTGATGCCGAATCATATATGTCACCAATTTTATATTCAGTCAAGTCCATAACAATCATCCTTATAGATTGGGATTAAAACCTAATTTTTTTAAGCCTGAAAGAATCGTATTCTCATGTGTACGAGACTTTTCGAATAGACGATATAATTCATTCGTCAAATTTTGCATAGTAACATCATAAGGTTCTTCGTTCACTAATATATCGGCAAATCCAACGTATAAACCGGGAGTTAGAGTATAGCTTTGGGACTTAATTTCGTCGATTGTGGCGTCCTGACAAAAACCCTTTTCTGGTTGAAATGTGTCGCCCTCTTTCCAAGAATGATATGCATCAGATATTTTTTTTACATCTTTATTTGAAAGCTCTCTAATTTTTCTATCCTTTATTTCCCCCATGTTTCTTGCATCAATGAAGAGAATTTTCCCTCTTGTTGTGTAAGATTTACCCTTCCTTAATATCCAAAGCGAAACAGGTATCGTTGTCGAATAAAACAGTTGGTCAGGCATAGCCACAATGCATTCAACCACATCGTCGTCAACCATAGCCTTGCGAATTTCGCCCTCTCCAGCCGTATTTGAATTCAACGACCCATTAGCAAGAACCGTTCCGGCAACACCACCTGCGGGGTTCAAATGGTGGAGCATATGCTCCAACCATGCGAAGTTAGCATTCCCCGGTGGGGGAGTGCCGTATTTCCACCGAATGTCATCCTTCAAACGTTCTCCGCCCCAGTCAGACACGTTGAAAGGCGGATTCGCAAGGATGTAGTTTGCCTTGAGCGTTTTGTGGAGGTCTTCGTGGAATGTATCCGCATTATGCGAGCCGAGGTTAGCTTCCAAGCCTCGTATGGCCAAATTCATCTTCGCCAGTTTCCAAGTCGTGGGGTTGCTCTCCTGCCCAAAGATGGAAATATCACGGATATTTCCCTGATGTTCCTTTACGAAACGGGCAGATTGGCAAAACATACCGCCGGAGCCACAGCATGGGTCATAAACCTGCCCGCTAAAGGGTTCTATCATCTCCACCAGTGTCCGCACTACACAGGAAGGCGTGTAGAATTCACCACCCAGCTTGCCCTCGGCAGATGCAAATTTACCAAGGAAATATTCGTATACGCGCCCCAGCACATCCTTTTCTCGTGCCGCCGCAGAACCGACCTCAATATTGGTAAAAAGCGTCACCAATTCTCCCAAGCGGGTCTTGTCCAGTTCTTTACGGGCATAATTTTTGGTGAGTACTCCCTTAAGAGACGCATTTTCTTTCTCGATGGTTTCCATCGCCGTGTCAATTATATCGCCGATATTCGGGCTGGTAGCGTGTGCCTTGATGTTGTCCCAGCGGGCTTCTTGGGGAACCCAGAAGATGTTGTCTGCCAAATACTCGTCTCGATCTTCCTCATCGCCGTAGCCTTCGGTCTTGAGCGACTCGTACTTCTCCATAAACGAGTCTGAAACATACTTCAAAAATATCAGTCCCAAAACGACGTGTTTATATTCTGCGGCATCCATATTGGAGCGCAGCTTGTCGGCAGCCAGCCAAAGCTGCTCCTCAAAGCCAACCGCAGTAGTCCCTGTTGCCATCGTGTCCGTCCTCCGTGTGCCTTCTAATAGTCTGCCAACTTGCATTGGGTTCATTATACAACTTAATATTTCATATTTCAAGTAGGAGGAATAAATTTTCATATTTACGAAATATGAAATGTTGTTTGTCTATTCCTACGGGATATATGTAGCTATTCTTCATGTAAGCAAAAAAGGGGTGCAAAAGCACCCCCTCGGTCGGGATTTTGCACCCCCTGTGAAGTTTTTAAATCAAATAGCCTCCCAAATACATTTCTAACGCAAGAGCAAAAAGTTCCTTCCTATCATCATCCTCCTCATCGTAAGAATCAAGAATTTCAATCTTCTTCAACTGCTCTTGCACGGCTTCTTTTCCGGCTTTAATTACGGTCATATCAGCCTCTTCCGCACAAACTTCAAAATAAGCCCGGTAAAACTCCGCCGAATAGTGAACCTTATAATAGGCCAAACGGTACGCCGTTGTGACATAGTCTACCACATGGGCGCGAGGAAATAGGTACATGATTTTTTGGCATGATTCGATGTACCATTCGGGGACGTCATGCGACTTGAGCATTTCTGCCGTATCTTGGCTTATGCCCTTTCCCTTGCGGACAGCCTCCATGACATTAAAGGCATCCAGAGACTTAATTCCTTTTCCGATGAGGTACATCATAACATCATCGCGAGTCGCTATTACATCGTTAAGAGTACATACCCCGCTACGAATCAATTTTTCGGCATTATCTTCCCAAGTGCCTGTTCCGTGCGACAAGGCAGAGATTTTTACAAGCTCGCTAAAGCAGTTCGGCTTCGTCGAGGATAAAATTTGGCGAGCTGTGGGACTGTCAAATTCCATAATACCAAGTGTGCCGATGTCGAATCCCTCTATTCCAATCGAAACGCCAAGCGAATCGGTAGAGCGAAACAACGAAAGTGTGGCGGTATCATCAAATGGTATATCCGACAAAGGACAATGAGTTTTATCCGCCAGTTGTTTGAGAATATCCAACGCCGTGTAGCCAAGGATATCGAGTTTGAGCAAAGTCCCCGCAAGAGAGTGGTAATCAAAATGCGTCGTTAAAAATTCGTCGTCGGCTTCATCTTCCGTGTGCTGAATCGGCGTGAAGCAATGAACGTCCATATTTTGCGGAATTACCGTCACCGCCGCCGAATGTGTGCCCGTCATCTTTTTTACGCCTATGAGCCTTTTCTTAATCTCTTGAAGAGGGGGCGTAGTTGATTTCGTGTCATCTTCTCCGCAATAGCTCCGAATATAGGCGTCAATATCCTCATAGGAGAGGGTCTCTATCGTTCCAGCATCGTATACCTTATCCTCTCCCAATAGCCGCTTCGCATATTTGCGAACAATGGGGACTTGCTGCCGAGGAAAGTTAATGTCGATGTCCGGCAGCTTTTCGCCGCCAAATCCAAGCAAAACTGCATAGGGTATATCGTGTCCGTCTTTTATGAGACTTTCATCACAGTTGGGGCAGTTACGATTGGGCAAATCAAACCCGGAGGCATATGCACCGTCTGTGACAAATTCGCTGTGCCTACATTTTGGGCAACGCCAATGAGGCGGGAGAGGATTGACCTCCGTAATCCCTATCAAATACGCTACTAACGACGAGCCGACCAAGCCGCGAGAGCAAGTTGGCGAGCCGTCATCGTGTGCTTTTTTGGCAAGTTCCTGTGAAATCCAAAAGAGCGAGGGATACCCGTGTTCAACGATAATTTTCAGTTCATCGTCCAGTCTGCTCTGTATGCTGGCCGGGAGATTTTGCCCATACAAGCTATGCGCTTTTTCATATGCCGTGCTTTTTACAATTTCATCGGCGATTTGTAAAGTCGGCAAATAGCGGCCTTCCGGGATCGGGTCGAATCGCTCAATCATATCCGCAATACGCCGAGGATTGAGAACGACGGCATTATAGGCGGCTTCTTTGCCAAGATAGCCGAGATTTTCCAGCATTTCATCCGTGGTACGCAAAAATCTCGATGCCCGCACATCGTTGTTTTCTTTGTCGGCAGCCTTCAAAATAATATTTCGGCAAACATAATCCTCCGGGCTTAGATAATAGACATCGCCCGTGGCAACTGTCGGCTTGCCGAGTGCTTCGGAAAGTTCGACGATTCTTCGGTTTATGTCGCGCAAGTCATCGTCGGACGAAATATCAGGAAAGGAATCATCATTAAGGAGTGCCGCATAATTTTCGCTCGGCTGGATTTCCAAGTAATCGTAAAGTCCGGCGATTTTCAAAATATCCTCATGGTTTTTACGCGACGCTATCGCCTGTACAAGCTCCCCGTTCAGCCCTGCCGAACCAAGCAGCAATCCTTCGCGGTTATCGTTCAACGCTCGTTGAGGGATACACGGTCGATGACGAAAAAACCGAATATGCGACAGTGAAACAATTTTGTACAGATTATGCAGTCCCGCCTTATTTTTTGCCAAAAGAGTGATGTTTTTTACCGAAGCGTTTTTGTTGTCATTATCGGTCAGATAACCTTCCATCCCGTAGATGACTTTAATATCGAGATTGCTATATTTCACTATCTTCATCGCTTCGGGAAATGCCTGCACAGTGCCAAGATCGGTAATTGCAATGGCATTCCAGCCCCAACGAGCAGCCGTATGGATGAGTTCTTTCACGGACAAAACAGAGTCCATTGCGCTCATCTGCGTATGGGCATTGAGTTCCACCCGTTTT